>NZ_CAWQJR010000149.1:0-44044 GCF_963894935.1 Xenorhabdus sp. PB61.4 | reverse complement strand
ATCTTGACAATGACTTAGTGCTAAGGATATTAATCTATGACATGTCAATGTTCTAAAGTTATTATTTGATCTATCTAAGATATATCTAATATAACCAATAGATTTTAAATTGCTGATAATAGCAAGGGAGAGGCCATATGAAGAGCCTGATTATAAATCAGTATTCCACCATGCATGCTTTGATGTCAGGGGTATTTGATGGAATGTTTGCAATAGCAGAAATCAGTCAAGGCGGCTCATTTGGTATTGGTTGCTCACATGCGCTCGCAGGTGAAATGATCGCACTGGATGATACCTTTTTTGAAATTCAGGGGGCAGGTAATGTACGTCGGTTTAGTGAGTATGACCAGCTTCCTTTTGCTCAGTTGACATACTTTAATCCCAGTGAGCAGTTTCCCGTTTCGGATATCAGCAAAAAAGATCTTTACTCAGAATTATCGGCTCAGGTAAATATTAATAATATTTTTGCTGCTGTAAAAATTGAAGGAATATTTAAAAAGGTCTGGCTACGTCGGACTAATTATCAGAAAAAGCCCTATAAGACTTTTATTGAAGCGATTGTCGAACAATCAGAAGAAACATTACACAATGTCTCTGGTGTGTTGGTTGGTTTTTGGTCGCCTGATATTTTTCACGGTATTTCTGTTGCGGGGTTTCATATTCATTTTATCGATGATGAACGAAAAAATGGTGGGCATGTTTTTGATTTTGAGTTGCAAAGTGGTCTGTTAAGTTATGAGCCAAAGCAGAATATAAAGATTCATCTGCCAGATAATAGTGAATATATTAATGCTGACCTCACTGTTAATGATTTGGATGAGGCTATCAGAAAAGCAGAGGGCTGATTAAAGATTCATTGTTTTATTATTTGTTCATGGAGGGGAAGCTCGAAATCTTTCCCTCCATTCTATTGTTAATTATTTACTTTCAGAGTGGTTGTATATTCAACAGGAACCCAGTCATATTTTTGTTGATTCTGACGAAGATGACCTATCCCCGGGAATGGCAAATGAGCGGCACCAATTAGCCATTTTTCATCTGACGCTTTTTTAAAGATCGATTTGCGTGCTTCAATGGCTTTATTGTTATCTATATCAAATTCAATCGAAACTTCCGGATGTTCCAATTGTACTGCGTAAAAATGTATCATATCCCCTAATATCAACATGTTATTTTTACCTGAATTCAGCAGGTATGAAGTATGCCCCGGGGTATGACCAGAAGTCGATATTGCTTTGATGCCGGGGATAATGTTCTCCCCGCTTTGAAAAGTACGCAGTGCTTGTTTAGCAACATACGGTTCGATGGCATTCAATGTTTGAGTGATGAATGAACGATTTATTTCAGTGGCTGAAGCGATGGTTTCAGGTGCTTGCCAGAAGTTTTTTTCTTCCTCAGAAATATATAGGGTCGCATTCGGGAATACAATTTCACCACTCGGGGAGGTGATGCCACAGGCGTGATCCGGGTGCATGTGTGTCAGTAATATTGCTTTGACCGATTCTGGCTGATAACCAGCGGCACGGATATTATTCACAATATTTCCCGCAGTAGGGCCAAAGCAATTGCTGCTACCGGCATCAATCAATACCAAACCTTCTTTGGTGTTGACAAGGTAGGCAGTGATCGCGGTTTGAATACCCTCTTTATTTTCAATCTGGAACATCCGTGTAATCAGACTGTTGATACTGTTGATATCAAGTCCTTTCAATAAAGAAGGAGAAAGATCAACATACCCATCATAAACAGCGGTCACCATTACATCACCGAGCATATGGTGGTAATAACCGGGTGCCTGATTTACAGGTTGCTCAGCAGGTTTAGCCAATGCGGTGGGGATAGTAAATGTTGTGATGATACCTGTTAGTGCTAATGTCATTGCGAGATATGATGTTTTTAAAATATTTTTCATTATGTGCTCCAAAGAAATTTAACGGAATATATCCTTCGTCTTTCAAGCTGCCTCTTTGTTGGCTGCGCTCATTCACCCCAGTCACCGTTTTTATAAATATACGGTTATCTATGCTCCCGGGGATTACTGAGAGGCTCCTGCCTCTCACCGGAGGCCAGCCTTTGGCTGGGCAAATTCGTTCCCGACGAATTTGTTACTCTCTTGCCGCCGCGACGCAACTTGAAATCCATTGGATATAAGATGGTATTAATTTATGCAATTTTAAAATTATTTCAGGAAAATAGAGTAGGCAGATAAAATAAAATCCTGATAATTAATTACAGAGGATGATATAAAATAAAAAAAATAAATAACATGTGTTTATTGAGTCAAAAATATATCTTCCATTATTAAAAAAGATAATTTTTCGATAAGTTATTTTTTACGTCCGTCATATTCTTGTTCAAACATTCTTGCTCCTGTTCCCGTTTCTCCCAGAATATCATTTGGGTTGCGTAACGGGCATTCTGTCAGGGAAAGGCATCCACAGCCAATGCAACTATCCAGATAGTCGCGTAGATGGGTTAATTTTGTGATGCGTTGTTCCAGCGTATCCCGCCATTGTGAGGAAAGTATGCGCCATTGTTCGGCTGTCAGTTTACTGTTAGGAGGGAATTGGCTAAGGACTTTCTGTATTTCTTTTAATGGGATGCCGGTGCTTTGTGCGACTTTGATAATTGCGATGTAACGTAGTACAACAGCGGGAAAGCGGCGCTGATTTCCTGAATTACGTGAACTTTTTATTAATCCTTTCGATTCATAAAAATGCAGTGTTGATATCGCCACTCCACTACGTTTTGCCACTTCTCCAACCGTTAATGCCCTATTAATATCAATATGTTTATTTTTTTCCATTTCTATTGACCTCAGGTTAACTAGAGGTTTTATAGTGACATTTGATTTTTTTGTCAAATTTAAAAAGGTTGTATTGTTATTCCATATTTTGAAAAGGGTTGTATTTTTTATTTTCAGTTCATCTGTCTCATCAGCATTATTTGTTTTTTTCTTTCAATACATGACTGTTATTGAAGAATAACGGATATAAACAGAATATTTATCGACAGGAGCCATTATGGTCAGCCAAATTCTACCTAAGTCATCTTCCCTTTTCCCAGAGCCTTCAGCCAGTCTTCCATTGGCACTTATTTCTCTTAATGACTGGGGATTGGTTACTGTTACCGGTATGGATAGCCAGAAATATCTTCAGGGGCAACTGACTGCCGATATCAATATTCTGGCTGAAAACCAGCATGTACTGACGGCTCACTGTGATGCCAAAGGAAAAATGTGGAGTAGTCTGAGGTTATTTCATCGTGATGAAGGGTATGCCTATATTGAGCGTCGCAGTGTGATTGAGATACAGCTTGCTGAATTAAAGAAATATGCGGTGTTCTCTAAAGTTATGGTGGCTGAGGAAACGGAAAGTTTGTTATTGGGGGTTGCGGGTGAAAATTGCCGGGCTGCATTGGCAGCATTTTTTCCTGTTTTGCCAGATGTGAATAATACGGTTATTCAGCATGATGCTACTACGCTACTTTATTTTTCATCGCCGCAGGAGAGATTTTTATTAATCACAGATACTGTGATGGCCGCAGAGTTAATGGAAAAATTTCCGGCACAGCTAAGTAATAGTGAACAGTGGCTGGCATTAGATATAGAAGCCGGTTTTCCAGTGATTGAGGCTGCTGTCAGCGCACAGCTCGTTCCTCAGGCGGTTAATCTCCACAATATTGAAGGCGGTATTAGTTTTGAAAAAGGGATGTACATGGGGCTGGCGACGATTGCCCGTACCAAATACCGTGGTGTTAACAAGCGGGCCATGTATTGGCTGGCCGGTGATTCCAGTTATCTTCCGGCGGTCGGGAGTGAATTAGAATGGCAGTTGGGTTCCCGCTGGCGCAAAACCGGAATGATCCTCTCTTCCCTCAGACTGGCTGATGGCACCGTCTGGATTCAGGCAGTACTGGGTAATGAGATGGAGGCTGATAGTATATTCTGTTTACCGGGTGATGATGGTTTTTTGCTTACCCTTAAAAATTAGCTAATTTTTAAGGGTTTTCGAATGTCTCAAATTTCAAAATCAAGCCAGGTCGGAATATTTTTATTACCTGTAACGACGCTGTTTTTAATTTTATCCAGTGATAAATCAGGGTTACACAGTAGTATGAATTCCCAGAGATAGTCACGTTGTAACTGGCCATGTTTAACTGCCATCCAGACCGTGTTGGGAGAGAAAAGATGACGGGCCTTGAGTGTGACTAAATCTGGATCAAGGTTATGCTGGCTGGCAGTTTCAGCAACTATTCCGACTCCTAACCCCAGTTTTACGTAGGTTTTGACTACGTCAGAGTCCTGCGCACTGAGGACAATATCCGGGTTGAGCCGCGCATGATGAAATGCTTTATCAATCTGAGAACGCCCGGCAATACCATATCGGTAAGTGACTAATGGGTAAGTTGCCAGTTGTTCCAATGTAATATCAGGGTTCCAGACCAGTTCATGTTCCGCAGGAACCAGTAAAGAGTGATGCCAGTCAAACCAGGGGAATGCAGTAATATTGCTATTCTGGGTCAGCATTTCTGATGCAATACCAATATCTGCCTCACCGTTAAGTAACATTTTCATGATTTCTGTGGGCGAACCCTGATTAAGTACCAGCCGGATCCCCGGGTAGATTTCACGGAATACTTTTATCACTTGGGGAAGGCTATAACAGGCTTGGGTATGGGTAGTGGCAATGGTCAGTACTCCCTGATGCTGCCCGGTAAAGTGTTCAGCTAATCGCTGAGCCTTGTCAGCATCATTAAGTATGCGGCGTGCTATGGTCAGCATCTCTTTGCCCGGCTCTGTCAGCCCAAGGAACCGCTTACCATGACGAATGAATAACTCAACACCTAATTCTTCTTCCAACTCGCGAATATGACGGCTAATGCCTGATTGTGATGTATAGAGCACTTTTGCCACTTCCGTCAGGTTAAAATGGCAGCGTTCTGCTTCACGGATAATTCTTAGCTGTTGAAAGTTCATTGCACCGGGGTTGTCAGAAAAATATTTCGTCAATATAGAAATATATTCTCTGGCTAGTAAATAATTTAATTATAAAAGTTATTCTTTTAAGTAATAAATAAATTGTGAATCATGAACCAATCGTAATATACCTGTCGCGCATTACACGCTATGTGTTGCGTTCTATTGCCACTTTTTAGATTTACAAAGTAAAAATATTTATTTCTCTTCATTTGCTTCGAGATTTAAAAATGAAATAACTGATTCTAATCCTGGCTGCATAAGTGGGGTTTCTATGCGTATTTTCTTTTTAGGTGGTAACCGGACATCGTTATTTAAGTCTCGTTTCCTGCCTTGGTTGCTACCGGGATTACTTGTTGTGTGCTGGCAAGTTGCTGGTTATGAAGGCTGGCTATCGGATCGTATATTGCCCCCACCTGAAAAGGTACTGCAAGCAGGATGGACGTTACTGCAAAACGGGGAACTCTGGAGCAATCTTTATATCAGTACCTGGCGTGCTTTGAGTGGGTTTGCCATTGGTGGCACCTGTGGACTCGCATTGGGGGTGATAACGGGGTTGTCAAAAACCGGGGAACGCTTGCTGGATAGCACGGTTCAGATGTTGCGTAATGTTCCGCATTTGGCACTGATCCCACTGGTTATTTTGTGGTTTGGTATTGATGAGCGTGCCAAAATATTTTTAGTTTCTCTGGGGACTTTCTTCCCTATCTACCTTAATACCTCTCATGGGATCCGCCATCTTGATCGGGGATTAATTGAGATGGCTCGTAACTATGGGCTTAATGGCTGGCGTTTGTTCTGGCAGGTTATTTTACCGGGAGCAATGCCTTCGATCCTTGTTGGTGTCCGTTTTTCACTCGGCTTAATGTGGCTGACCCTGATTGTTGCTGAAACTATTTCTGCTGATGCCGGCATAGGTTATCTGGCGATGAATGCCCGTGAGTTTTTGCAGACAGATGTCGTGGTATTGGCGATTATTCTGTACGCGCTGCTGGGTAAACTGGCTGATATGGTGGCATACGGGCTTGAAGTCTGGTTATTGCGTTGGCATCCGTCATGGCAGACAGGAGGAAGAAACTCATGAAGCATCTGTCGTTAGTTCAGCAAGGGCTAAGCCTGACTCTGGAGGGTGTCAGCAAACAGTTTGGTGAGCGTGAAATCCTTAAATCCCTCAATTTATCCATTCAGAAAGGCCAGTTTGTGGCTATTGTCGGACGTAGTGGCTGTGGCAAAAGCACGTTACTACGCCTTCTGGCGGGGCTGGAATCTGTTTCCGCAGGTAGTCTGAGTGCTGACGGTGATCCCCTGAGTGCATCCGAGAGTGAAGTACGGATGATGTTTCAGGATGCGCGTCTGCTTCCCTGGAAAAAAGTGATTGATAACGTTGGGCTGGGGCTTAGCGGTAACTGGAAACCGGAAGCACTGGCTGTACTGGAAGCTGTCGGTCTGGCTGACAGAGCGAATGACTGGCCTTCGGCATTGTCGGGAGGACAAAAGCAGCGTGTGGCATTGGCTCGCGCTCTGATTCACCGCCCCCGTTTATTATTGCTTGATGAGCCGTTTGGCGCACTGGATGCTCTGACCCGTCTGGAAATGCAGCAGTTATTAACGCGACTCTGGCAGCAGTATGGGTTTACCGTCATTTTAGTGACTCATGATGTTCATGAAGCCGTTCTGATCGCAGATCGGATCTTACTGATAGAGCAGGGGGAGATCGGTATGGATCTGGAGGTCCCACTTGGACGTCCCAGAACAATTACGATGCCAACTTTATCTGCATTAGAAGCTCAGGTTCTTGAGGCAATTATGGCACCGGGTGAGCAGGGGAAGCATGATCGCCATTCGGATTGGCTGCATTCCGGTAAAACGGATAACCCTGAAAGTGCTGCCAGATAATCAGGCATCGTAATCATTACGAGCAATCATCTAAAAGAAAAATAAATACAAATCTGTCCGCGACACTATCTATCAAGGAAAACACAATGACAGTTTATGGCAATAGTGACATTAATCTCTTCTGGTTCTTACCTACCCACGGTGAGGGGCGCTATTTAGGTACTGCCAAAGGTGGGCGTGCTGTTGATCTTCCTTACCTGCAACAAATTGCTCTGGCTGTTGATAGCCTTGGTTATCACGGTGTTCTGATCCCAACCGGAAGAGGTTGCGAAGATCCGTGGCTGGTGGCTTCTGCGCTGGTACCTGTCACCCGTAATCTGCGTTTTCTGGTCGCGGTACGGCCGGGATTACAGCCACCTTCACTTGCTGCAAGGATGACGGCCACGCTGGACAGGCTTTCTGAGGGGCGGGTTCTTATTAATGTCGTGACCGGCGGTGATCCGGTGGAAAATAAAGGTGATGGTATTTTCCTTAGCCATGCTGACCGTTATCAGCTTACCCGTGAATTTCTTGATATTTATTCCCGTATGCTGGCAGGTGAAAAAGTAGATTATCAGGGGAAACATTTACAGGTAGAAGGGGCAGAATTATTGTTTCCGCCTATCCAGAAAAATGGCCCTCCGCTCTATTTTGGTGGTTCTTCTGAAGATGCGCTTGATGTGGCAGCACAGCAGGTTGATACCTATCTGACCTGGGGCGAGCCACCTGAACTGGTTGCCCAGAAACTACAACAGGTTCGTGAGCGCGCAGAGAAGCAGGGCCGGACGCTGGAATATGGTATTCGTCTGCATGTTATTGTCCGTGAGACAGAAGAGGAAGCATGGGCTGCGGCTGATCGCCTGATTGCTCATTTGGATGATGAGACTATCGCTCAGGCTCAGAAAATCTTTTCCCGGATGGATTCTGCCGGACAGGCACGGATGAATTCACTTCATCAGGGTTCAAGGGATAATTTACAGATTGCGCCGAACTTATGGGCTGGTGTGGGTCTGGTTCGTGGTGGTGCCGGAACAGCGCTGGTCGGAAGCCCTGAACAGGTAGCTGAACGGATCCGCGAATATCAGGCATTGGGGATCAGTAATTTTATTTTCTCCGGCTATCCTCACCTCGAAGAAGCACATCGGTTTGCCGAATTGGTCATGCCATTGCTGAAAACAGATTCAGCGCAGGTAAACAAGGCGAATTCAACGATCCGTTCTGCCAAAGCAGGCGCTTTTGGTGAAAGCATTGGGGGCGCTGAGCGGCCAGTCACAGAGGAACCTCAGAAAGAGTATGCTGAATAAAAGTGCTCGATCGTGGATAAGCAAGATTATCAAGCATGAAGACTGAAAGGGATAATTCAGGCACCCGTTGCCGCTCCCTGTGTAGGGAGCATTGGCAAACGTAAAAATGGGGTTATCAATCGGTGTGGCTGTGGATTCGTAGTACTGAATAGCGATGATGGCCATATCGGATCTATTAAGGTTACTTGTCAGGGATGACTTCAGACCCCAATCAGACGGTCAATTATGGTGTATTGACCGGAATATTATCTAAAGACCAGCTTGCACTACGGACATTGATTTTTACAGGCAATAATCTGAGACGGGTAAAGGTATCAGCAAGAACCTGTTGCTGGTTAAAAACAGTCGGTGTCATCCGCTCAGCACCATAAGTAAAACGTGCAAGCGTCCGTTGCCAGATAGCTTTATCAAGTTTCGTGGCGTTGGCAAGAATGGTAGCAGCTTCGTCAGGATGCTGATTTGCCCAGTCACTGAGAACAACTAATTCCTGAATGATTTTTTCCGCTGTTTGCGGATAAGTATCAACAAATTTACGGCTGGCAAGATAGAACGTGTAATGAGGTACCAGCCCTTCACCATTAGTTATCTGGCGTGCTCCGGTATTGATTTCGACTTCGGACAGGAAAGGATCCCAGGTAGCCCAGGCATCAATGGCTCCTCGCTGGAAAGCTGCGCGGGCATCGGCAGGGGGTAAATAAACCGGCTTTATATCCTTATAGCTCAATCCGGCTTTTTCCAGCGCAGCGGCAAGCAAATAGTGCACATCAGAACCCTTATTCAGCGCAACGCGCTTACCTTTCAGATCCTGAATAGTTTTAATGGCAGAGTCTTTCGGAACCACAATGGCTTCAGTTTTCGGGTGAGCAGGGGCGTAGGCGAGATAAACTAAATCTGCTCTTGCCGCCTGAGCAAAAACAGGGGGAACATCACCGGTTGATGCCAAATCGATACTGCCAACATTAAGCCCTTCCAGCATTTGTGGCCCGGCAGGAAATTCTACCCAACGTACCTTGATACCTTCTTTTTCTAATGCGTTATCCAGAGTTCCTCGGGATTTTAGCAACGTAAAAATATTCGATTTTTGATAACCAATAGTAATTTGCTGAGGTTGTGTAGCCAGTGCATTGCCAGAAAGGGCGAGTAATAGCAGTAAACTGCCAAAGCGTAATTTGTGTGCCATGCTTGATTTTCCTTGTTAACCGGATGCATTGATAAAGACGGGGATAACGGTATAGAAAGATAACAAAGCTGGTTTATGAATATTAAATAATAAAATTGCGTTTACTAGTGCTGATTTTGGATAACGACCAGTCAGACAGCTATTTTCATATGAGGATGTGGATCGTGTCGGGGCGACTGCTGACACACATCCTCGAAGCAAGATCAAGCGGTTAAATCAACCTGCTGATTATCAATCAAGCGTGTTTTGCCTAACCATGCTGCTATCAGGATCACTGCTTTTTTACTTTGTGGGGCTAAGGGTTGCAGATTTTCTGCGTCACGGATAAACAGCTCATCCGGTACAAAACCTTCTTCACGTAGATCCGTGGAAACTATCTCGAGCAGGTGTTCAATATTCCGCTCGCCACTTTTCAGTTTTTCGGCGGCGCGCTGCATAATCTGGTTTAATTGCGGCGCTATTTTTTTCTCTTCTGTAGAGAGAAGGCTGTTGCGTGAGCTTAAGGCCAGTCCCTTTTTATCACGGACAATAGGCACAGAAACCAGAGTGATATCATAAGCCATGTCAGTGATCATTTTGCGGATAATTTGTAACTGCTGAAAATCTTTTTCACCGAAATAGGCCAGATCCGGCTGAGTCAGGTTGAACAGTTTGCTGACAACCGTGGTGACTCCCCGGAAATGCCCCGGACGGCTGGCACCTTCAAGCATATGAGAAAGTTCAGGGACTTCAACAAAAGTCTGGCTGTCATTCAGGCCATGCGGATATATTTCGTTAGCATTGGGGGCAAACACTATATCGACATGACGACGGCTCAGTTTTTCGCAATCTTCCTGTAGGGTACGCGGATAATTGACTAAGTCATCTTCGCGATCAAATTGCATCGGATTAACAAAAATACTCACAATTACCACATCAGCCTGAGCCTTGGCGGTATCAACCAGAGCCATGTGACCATCATGCAGATTACCCATTGTAGGGACAAAGGCAATTCGTTTTCCTGCCTGACGCCAACGGCGAATTTCACGGCGTAAAATGGGGATTGTTTCTATGATCAGCATTGCTCTACTCCTTTAATTAGCAGTCATAATTAGCAATCATGCTGGGTTATACTCGTTATTTTTCTGAAAACTTAGTGTTTTTCTGGAAATCTCGCGGGTATAAATCAGTTGAATGAATGAGCTTGGTCAGGGTACGTGCCATTTTCTACCTGTTCGATGTACAGGCTGATGGCATCTCGTATGTTGCCGGTCTCTTTAAGGAAGTCCTTAGCGAATTTGGGTGGTTTGGCGGTAATGCCTAAAGCATCATGCATAACGAGGATCTGACCATCTGTATGGTTCCCCGCACCAATGCCAATAACCGGAATTTCCAGCGCTTCGGTGATTTTCCGGCCCAATTCTGTTGGTACACACTCCAGCACTAATAGCTGCATGCCTGCTTTTTCCAAAGCGATGGCATCGTCGAGCAGTTGCTGAGCTGTCGCTTCATCACGTCCCTGAACTTTGTAACCTCCCAGCACATTAACGGCTTGTGGAGTCAGGCCCAGATGTCCGCAAACAGGCACAGAGCGCTCAGTCAGCATTTTTACTGTTTCACACAACCAGCTTCCGCCTTCAATCTTGACCATATTGGCCCCCGAACGCATTAATTCAGCCGCATTATTGCAGCTTTGCTCCGGTGTGGCGTAGCTCATGAAAGGCATATCTGAGATGAGAAAAGTCTGGGGAGCGCCGGTACGGACGCTTTTGGTGTGGTAGGCAATATCTTCAACAGTAACCGGTAAGGTGGAATCAAACCCCTGAACGGTCATGCCGAGTGAATCACCAATAAGTATGACTTTGATGCCCTGTGCAGCAAAAAGGTGAGCGAAGCTGGCATCATAGGCTGTAATTGTTGCGAACTTACGTTTCTCTTTTTTTAACTGGCTAAGGTGAGCCAGAGATGTGGGTTTCATTGTTATCTCCTGAATATTCATACCCGTTGTTGGGTATAGAGCCTTGTCCATTCGGGTATCTAAGCTGATACCCGCTGGAACAGGTTCTGATTATCCAGAAATAGGCCATGATTGTATGAGATATTGCGTTACTTTTCCTTTGTATACCCGTCGTCTTTTATGTTGTCTCTTTGTTGGCTGGGCAAATTCGTTTCCGACGAATTTGTCATTCCCTTGCTGCCGCGATACAACTTGAAATCCATTGGGTATAAAACTGCTATGTTACAACCAAAACGTCAGGCCATTTTCTGGAACATGTTTTAATCGTTCTGCTAATGTTTCTTTATCAGGAAACACAAGATCCGGGGCTATTTCTGCCAGCGGATAAAGCATAAATTCACGCTGTTTTAAACCGTAGTGGGGAATGGTCAGGCGTTCAGTATTAATAATGTGATCACCGAACAGCATAATATCTAAATCAAGCGTTCTTGGCCCCCAGCGTTCGTCTTTACGGACACGCCCTTGTGCCAGTTCTATTGCCTGAGTGTGATCAAGCAATATTTCCGGTTGTAAGTTTGTATCTAATGCAACAACCAGATTGAGGTAATCAGGCTGATCCTGCGGCCCCATAGGTTTAGTCCGATAAAATGAGGAACGGTTAATAAACGTTGTATCAGGGATCGATTTAAGTGCAGCAAGTGCATTATTAACTTGCTGCAAGGGGGAGGCCAGATTACTGCCAATGGCGATATAAACCCGGGTCATACTAGTTGTTGTTCCTGTTATGACGAAGATGGTTGCCACGGCGGTGACGGGTTCTGCGACGGACAGGCTCGCTGCCAAGCTCGGAGATCATGCCCCGCTGCTGTGATGCGGTTGATTGCTGGAATTCTGTCCACCAATGTACCAGTTCTTTCAGCTCATGGCGTGGTTCAATGCTGGCGCGTAATTCTAATAAATCGTAGGCTGCCCGGAATTTCGGGTGTTCCATTAATTTATTTGCCCGTTTACCCTGACGACGCGGCAGGCGAAGCTGCAACAGCCAGATATCACGCATTGTTGTGGTATGACGCTTCGGAATGGCGATAGAACGACACTGTTCATCAAGAATATCATTCATGGCCAGGGCGAAAGCATCGTAATACTGTAAGCCCCCTTCTTGAGTCAGCTTCTCGGCATGTTCAATCAGTGGATACCACAATATTGCCGCAAATAGGAAAGCCGGATTGACCCGTTTGTCGTTCTGGAGACGGTAATCGGTATTTTTTAATACCTGTTCCAGCAGTTTTTCCATCGGCGAATCACCGGATTGGGTGAAACCGCGCTGGATTAACGGAAATAGTGGCTCAAACAACTGGTATTCACACAGTAGCTTATATGTGCTGTAACCGTGCCCTGATTGCAGAAGTTTCAGGGACTCTTCGAACAGGCGTGCTGACGGAATATCCCGCAACAGGAATGCCAGACGAGGGATTGGCTCAGCGGTGTTCTTTTCGATGGTCATGTTAAGCTTGCTGGCGAAGCGGACTGCACGCAACATCCGCACTGGATCTTCCCGGTAGCGGGTTTCCGGATCACCAATCAGGCGTATGATCCCTTTTTCCAGATCAGCCATTCCACCGACATAATCCCGTAATGCGAAATCTTCAATCCCGTAATAAAGGCTATTAATTGTAAAATCGCGGCGTGCAGCATCTTCTTCCACAGAACCAAAGATATTGTCTCGCAATAGCATTCCGCTCTGGGCTTTATGTGACTGATTACGATCATTGCTTTCAACTTGTTCATGTGGCCCACGGAATGTGGCAACTTCAATGACATCCGGCCCGAACATAATGTGAGCGAGACGGAAGCGACGACCAACAAGACGGCAATTGCGGAATAATTTGCGAACCTGTTCAGGGGTAGCATTGGTCGCGATATCAAAATCTTTGGGTTTTTTATGCAACAGTAAATCACGGACACCGCCGCCGACTAAATAAGCCTCAAAACCCGATTTATTCAGGCGATATAAAACCTTCAATGCATTATCACTGATATCTTTACGTGAAATAGAATGCTGTTCCCGTGAAATAACGGTAATTGGGGAATCAGAAGGTTTTGCCTTTCCGGATTTATTCTTCATTTTGATGTTTTCAGCATTTGATGAAGATATGCGATTCACTCTGCGGCGTTTAGGCAGAGTGCTGCTCTTTTTATGAGCAGGATGGTCAGATATGGTGACTGGCCTTTCACTGGCTGCCTGTGTTTCGCGTTTTATCTTGGTTTCGCGGATCAGCAAATTACGGCAGAAAGTTGCTACTCGGTTAAAAATGGTACACCTCGATAGTGACGGATAAAATTAAAACAAAAACAGCCGCTAATCATAACTTACTGGGCATTCTTTGAGAATGCTTGCAGTATCAATAGAAACACTTTATTTAAATTGTCCATTGATTATGCCCTGAGGCGGAACATGATTTATATTCCAGCCAATAATTGCCTGCTTTAGCAGTTGTTCTGTGGTGATATCCTGCCAGCCAGCAATCGTTGGCTGGTTTAAAAATGATAACGCTTTCACCAGCAATGGACGTGGATCATCAAGAGGGATCGGTTTTGCATGATTTTGCTTGGAAAGTTTATTTCCCTCTTTATTTAACACAAGAGGCAAATGTACATAGTCCGGTGTTGTAAAATTCAGATACCGATATAAGGATATTTGGCGAACCGTAGGTTCAATCAAATCTGCTCCTCTGACAATTTCAGTGATGCCTTGATAGTTATCATCAATAACAACGACAAGATTATAGGCGAATAATCCATCTTTGCGATGAATAATGAAGTCCTCTTCAGCCATTTTTACCGGTACGGTAACATTACCTTGTAATTTGTCGTAAAAATCATACACAGGGTGATCCTGTTTCAGGCGAATAGCGGCATTATGGGCTGGTAGTTGTCGATGCTGGCAGTGAGCATCATAAAATCCGCCCAGATGATGAATGCGCTGGCGGGTACAGGTACAGTAATAACTGTTTCCCTGCTGCTGCAACTGGGCAAGTATCGCCCGATAAGCCTCATGACGTTGGGACTGGTACAGCACTTCTCCGTCCCAGTGAAGCCCATAGTGCTCTAAGGCACGCAGTATTCTATCCGCTGAACCGGGAATTTCCCGTGGCGGATCAATATCATCAATACGCATCAGCCACTTACCGTGGTGAACACGGGCCTGTAAATAGCTACCCAGAGCTGTCACCAGAGAGCCAAAGTGGAGATCGCCAGATGGGGAGGGTGCGAAACGCCCGATGTATGATGAGGAGTGTTCGGATTCAGATTGAGTCATGTCAGGATCAGATGAAAGGTATATACGGCGCCTTTCAGCGCCGTACTCACCTACCCATTAGCCAGCCATTTGCTTTTCGCGAATTTCAGCTAACGTTTTACAGTCAATACATAAATCAGCTGTAGGACGCGCTTCCAAACGACGGATGCCGATTTCAACCCCACAGGATTCACAGAAGCCAAAATCATCATCTTCGACTTTTTTCAGCGTTTTTTCGATCTTTTTGATCAACTTACGTTCACGATCCCGATTACGTAATTCAAGACTGAATTCTTCTTCTTGCGCCGCACGGTCAACCGGATCAGGGAAGTTAGCTGCCTCATCTTGCATATGAGATACAGTACGGTCTACTTCATCCCTGAGTTGATTGCGCCATGCTTCCAGAATGAGCTTGAAATGCGTTAACTGGGCATCGTTCATGTATTCTTCGCCTGGCTTCTCTTGGTAAGGTTCTACCCCAGCGATGGCGAGAATGCTCAAGGACGAGGTTTTACGTTTTTGCCCTTCTTGCATAATGCTTCTCCTTACACACGCACTATCAAACGAGCCCCCTGACAGTAGGGGGAAAAAAATAGGCCGCTATAAATAGCAGATGACTGCGAGGTTGGCAATTATTCCTACCATTAGTTTTGCAATGGTGTGAAGGCAGCCGTGTTTACTGCCTAAATATGCTGCAAAACTCACCTCATCAGCATGATCTGTTTACAAATCATCCCATTGATACAAAAGGCAATTTGTGACTTAGAACCATCCTGTTTTCTGTCATGCTGGCCCCGTAACAGATTACTTCGACCCCTAAATTGCATGCTTGTTCCAAAAGAAAAGCATAATCGTGGTCAATATGTTTTGCTGCCATAACGTGACTAATGCCGGAATGTAGCACGGCAAAGCACAGGACAGCCCGCTGTCCCTGTTGTGCTATCAATGATAGTTCACGTAAATGTTTTTGCCCACGAATTGTCACAGCATCAGGAAAATAACCATTATTTCCCTGCAACAGGGTGACTGATTTCACTTCAATATAGCAGTTAACTTTTTGTTTTGACTCTAACAATAAATCTATCCGGCTTTTCTCTTTTCCATAGCCCACTTCGCGGCTGATTTTTTCGTAACCGGATAATTCTGAAATGAGATCTTTTTCAATGGCCTGAAAAACCAGATCGTTGGCTCTGAGAGTATTGACACAAATCCAGTGCCCGTCCTGAGTCTGCGTTAACTCCCAGCTATTGGGGTATTTACGTTTCGGATTATCAGAGGTGGAATACCAAACGGTATCGCCCGGTGTTGCGCATCCGGTCATTGCTCCGGTATTGGCACAGTGTATGGTCAGCGTTTCACCTTCCGGAGTCAGAACATCGGCCAGAAAACGTTTATAACGGCGAATTAATGTAGCGTGCTTTAGCGGTGGTGAAAATTCCATAAACTTTCCTTTATACCTCAATTGATAGTTTCATCATGACGTAACCTGCGGGGGAGTCACATGAACTAAAATTAAACGGAAACTGAAATTAAAGTCGCTAATGCTACAATGGCACCCATTGAAAGTTAATCATTATGGTGAACCTTTGTTATTACCCATTTATGACGTTGTGGATTCAGTCATAGCTCAGCTGGAAACTTCAAAACAGGTATTACTGCATGCCCCGACCGGTGCCGGAAAATCAACCGGCCTACCGCTGGCAATTCTCAACAAGTCACGGTTTAGTGGGCGGATCATCATGCTGGAACCCCGGCGTATTGCGGCACGGAGTGTTGCGGAGCGTCTGGCAGAACAATTGAATGAGCCTGTCGGCAGAACGGTGGGATACCGGATGCGTCTGGAAACAAAAGTCAGTGCTCACACACGCCTCGAAGTGGTTACTGAAGGTATCCTGAACCGGATGTTGCAGCAAGATCCTGAATTGAGTGGTGTCTCTCTCGTTATCCTTGATGAGTTCCACGAACGTAGCTTACAGGCCGATCTGGCTTTGGCGCTGTTATTAGATGTACAGGAAGGATTACGGGATGATTTGCGTATTCTGGTGATGTCTGCAACGCTGGATAACCAGCGCCTTTCTTCTTTATTACCAGAAGCACCGATTGTGGTCTCAGAAGGTCGTAGTTATCCGGTAACGAGAAGCTATCATTCCCTGCCTGCTCATCTGCCTTTTGAACAATCAGTGGCGTCAACAGTATTACGTTTGTTGCAGCAGGAGTCTGGGTCGTTACTGCTGTTTTTACCCGGTGTGAGGGAAATTCAGCGGGTGCAGACTTACTTAGAAGAAAAAGTCGGTAGCGATACATTATTGTGTCCGCTATATGGTGCGTTATCGTTAACAGATCAGCGGATGGCGATAATGCCAGCTCCGGCAGGAAAGCGTAAGGTTGTACTGGCGACCAATATTGCAGAAACTAGCCTGACTATTGAAGGTATTCGTCTGGTGGTGGACAGTGGTCTGGAACGTACCAGCCGGTTTGAACCCCGGACAGGCTTAACCCGTTTGATCACCCAGCGTATCAGTCAGGCATCAATGGTGCAGCGGGCGGGGCGAGCCGGCAGGCTGGAAGCGGGTGTCTGCTGGCATTTGTTCAGTCAGGAACAGGCCGAGCGGGCAGCGGAACACAGCGAACCTGAGATTCTGCATGCCGATTTGAGTAGCTTTCTGCTTTCGTTACTACAGTGGGGATGCCGCGACAGTACTCAACTACGCTGGCTGGATAATCCACCACAGGCTGCACTGGCTGTTGCCCGCACTCTGCTTGTACGGCTGGGAGCACTGGATGATAAGCAGCAGTTAACCGCCCGTGGCTGGCAAATGACAGAATCTGGTTGTGAGCCTCGCTTAGCCGCCATGTTGTGCCTGGCTAAAGAGCAGTATGACAGGCAGGATTCAGATCGGGGAATATTGGCAACGGCAGCAAAACTTGTCGCAATCCTTGAAGAACCACCGCGCCGGGGACAGTTGGATCTCACTCATTGCCTTAATACTCTTCAACCGAACTGGCAGCAACGGTCAAAACAGTTACTCAGGGAACTGGCGGGTAATAATATGGCAAATGTTGCCGATAGTAATGTGAAGTATATACCTGAGTTACTGGTACAGGGGTTCCCCGACAGAATTGCAAAAAATCGTGATAATCTCGGGCGATTCCAACTGGCTACAGGTCTGGGAGCTATGCTTGCACGGGAGGAGCCGCTTTCGGGGGAGACATGGCTGGTGGCGCCTTTATTACAGCAGGGTAATAAGATGCCAGATGCACATATTTTGCTTGCTTGTCCATTAGATATTGAGCAAATCATCCGGCAATATTCTTCTTTGTTTACAGAACAGACAGCTATTGAATGGGATGATAATAAAGGCACCTTGCGGGCATGGAAAAGACTGAAATGTGAACGATTGACGGTCAGGTCACAGCCTTTGGCAAAACCCTCAGATGCCGAATTGCAGGAAGCTTTGCTGAACTGGGTTCGGCAGGAAGGTCTGGCAGCGCTGAACTGGTCACAGGAAGCATTGCAGCTGCGTGTTCGTTTACAGCGGGCGCAGGAATGGCTGCCGGAAACGCAATGGCCAGCGGTTGATGATGAAGCGTTATTGGCTTCTCTTGAACAGTGGTTACAACCGGTGCTGGAAGGTGTGAGAAATTTGAAAGGCTTGCAGCAGGTTGAACTGTCAGCCGCTCTGGTGAGTTTACTTGACTGGCAGCAACGGCAAGTACTGGATAATGAATTGCCTACTAATTACACTGTTCCAACCGGAAGCCGGATTGGTATCGAATATTTTTATGATAAACCCCCCGTACTATCCGTAAAAATGCAGGAAATGTACGGAGAACAGCAAAATCCGGCTGTGGCAAAAGGGCGTGTACCTGTCGTTGTTGAGCTATTGTCTCCGGCTCAGCGGCCGTTGCAAATCACGCAGGATCTTGCAGCATTCTGGCAGGGGGCTTACCGTGAAGTGCAAAAAGAGATGAAAGGGCGTTATCCAAAACACTTATGGCCCGATGATCCGGCAAATACAGCACCGACAAGGCGGGTAAAAAAATATATTTAGTTATTAAATAAAGAAATTAACTGGAGAATTCGGTATGTCTGATGATGATCGTCAGCCAATCGGACGTAAGGGTCAAAAATCAAAATATCGTCGTGGGCGTCAGGCAAACAAACGTCATCGGCGGGATGACTATGATGATTATGAATATAATGATGTTGAAGACGAAAATGACACCGATGAGGAGGAACTCATGACGAAAAAAGGGAAGAAATCTCCTCAGGTAAGAAAGGGAAGTAAATGGATCTGGCTGCTGCTATTGAAAATCTTGATTGTGCTGGCAGTACTCATTGGCATATATGGTTTTTATCTGGATGGCAAAATCCGTCATCGCATTGATGGTAGAGTGTGGCAGCTCCCTGCGGCGGTGTATGGTCGTATGGTAAATCTTGAACCCGGTATGAATTACAGTAAGGCTGAAATGATTCGGTTACTGGAAGGCATGCAATATCGGCAGGTAACTAAAACAACCCGTGCAGGTGAATTTGTGGTCAGAGGCAATAGCATTGAAATGCTGCGTCGGCCATTTGATTTTCCTGATGGCAAAGAAGGCCAGATTCAGGCTCGTCTGACTTTCGATAACAATCAGTTAACCAGTATTGAAAACATGGAGAACCAGCGCCAGTTTGGTTTCTTCCGTCTTGATCCGAAACTTATCACAATGATGCAGTCTGCGAACGGTGAGCAGCGTTTGTTTGTTCCACGTTCCGGTTTTCCTGATCTACTGGTTCAGACCTTACTGGAAACGGAAGACCGCTATTTCTACGAACATGGTGGTATCAGGCCACTTTCGATTGCTCGTGCTGCGCTGGAAAACCTGCTGGCAGGCCGTGCCGTGCAGGGGGGCAGTACCTTAACCCAGCAATTAGTCAAAAATTTATTCCTGACGAACAAACGGACTTTCAGCCGTAAAGCCAATGAAGCCTTAATGTCCGTACTGCTGGAGGCTCGCTACAGCAAAGATCGTATTCTCGAACTCTATCTGAACGAGGTTTTTCTGGGTCAGAGTGGCGATGAAGAGATCCGCGGTTTTCCGTTAGCGAGTCTTTACTATTTCGGCCGTCCGATTGATGAACTGAGTCTGGATCAGCAGGCATTGTTGGTAGGGATGGTTAAAGGAGCTTCGTATTACAACCCGTGGCGTAATCCTAAAAGTGCACTGGAACGCCGTAATGTTGTATTGAAAATTCTCCAGAACCGAAAAGTGATTGATCAGGAGCTGTATGACCTGTTAAGTGCGCGTCCACTCGGTGTAAAACCGAAAAGTGATGTGATAGCACCGCAACCTGCATTTATGCAGATGGTACGTCAGGAGCTACGAGAAAAGCTGGGTGATAAGATTGATGATTTATCTGGTGTCAAAATCTTCACTACATTAGACCCAGTTGCGCAGGATGCGGCTGAAAACGCGATAGAAAACGGTATTGCGGCATTGCGCAAAGATAAAAATCGTCCGGTGCCTAATCTGGAAGGTGCAATGGTTGTTGTTGACCGTTTCAGTGGCGAAGTCCGGGCAATGGTTGGAGGCTCGCAGCCACAATATCCGGGTTTTAACCGTGCTATGGATGCGCGTCGCTTAATCGGTTCGCTTGCCAAGCCTGCAACTTATCTGACTGCATTGAGTGAACCGGATAAATATCGCCTGAATACCTGGCTGGCGGATGAACCTATCTCAATACCTCAGGCGGGAGGAAAACCGTGGGAGCCGAGAAACTTCAGCCGTAATTTCAGCGAGCGAGTGATGCTGGTTGATGCGCTGGCACGTTCAATCAATATCCCGACAGTCAATCTGGGGCTGGACGTGGGATTGGATCATATCGCCAATACCCTGGTGTTACTGGGCATTCCTGCTAAAGAGATTCAGAAAGTACCGGCAATGTTGCTGGGAGGTATCAATCTGACCCCGATGGAAATGGCTCAGGAGTTTCAGACCATTGCCAGTGGAGGAAATCGGGCCAAACTCTCCGCACTGCGCTCTATCATTGCTGAAGATGGCACAGTGGTTTACCAGAGTTACCCACAGGCGGAAAGAGCCGTACCTGCTCAGGCAGCTTATCTGACGTTATATGGTATGCAGCAGGTTGTGGCGCGGGGAACTGGCCGTTCACTAACCGGGAAGTATGGTAAATATAATCTGGCAGGAAAAACGGGAACCACCAATGAGTTGCGTGATACTTGGTTCGCCGGGATCGATGGTAAAGAAGTCGCGATTGTCTGGGCCGGATTGGATAACAACAAACCGACTAGGCTGACAGGAGCAACAGGAGCATTGAAGATTTACGAACGTTATCTGGCGAATGAGACTCCACTGGCGCTGGATAATCGTGCTCCGGAAGGTATTGTCGATATGTCAGTTAATGAAGATGGCTCCTTTAACTGCGCCGGAAATGGTATCAGAATATTACCGATCTGGACGGATGATCCACAGGCGTTATGTCAGCAATCCGTACAGCAGCCCATTGAGGAGGGTCAAGAAGAGGCTCCGGGCTGGCTGAAAGAGATGTTTGGACAATAAAAAATCATCTCAAATAGGTAGTAATGATATGTAATTCCCCACTTTTGCAGGTGGGGAATTTTAATGAATTTCATTATGCTTGATATTAAGTTTAAGAGTGTTTTTCTATCACCAAATCAACACCTTCATTTAAAAGCTCGTTCAGGGACTGGCCCGTTGCTTGGGCTGTAATTGCCAAAGCATGATGTCGCTCAGGAGTCAGACGAGCTGCGATTTTACCACTGTAATTCTTATAGGGTTTTATTCCGTCTTTTTTACATTCATCTAGAAAAATTGTCAGTGATATCACTGCTTCCTTTTTCAGCTCATCGACACTATAAGCGTAGAAATCTGCACCACCATTTAAACCGATAAATTCGCCACGAAACATTTCTATTTCTGGGTCGAAAGAGATAACAGCAGTGTGACCATCGATTTTAAGTGTATTAGTCATCATGGTTTTATTCCTAAGCTTTCCAACCAGATACGAATGGAGTTAATTTCTCCTTTATTCATGGAGAACTGAATTAAGTCAAGATAGCGAGCTGGTATCTTACTCAGAAACTCAATCCCCTTCGCAAAAATTAAGCATTAAGATATCTTGCCTGCTATAGGCTATGGCACAATTTTGGAATTAATATTCATTTATTGAATAAGGTTAAATCGTTGGGAGTTACTATGGGATATAAATTAAAGAATGTCGTCATATTTCATGTGAAAGACAGGATATGAATATCGTTATCTTATCTCTATTATTTATTACCGCTGCTTTATTACATGGCATCAGCGGCATTGGTTTCCCCATTGCCAGTACAACGGCATTAAGTCTATTTATGCCATTAAAAGCGGCGGTGGTTTTAGCCTTATGGCCAACATTATTGGTTAATTTGTTAAGTGTCATTTCCGGTGGGAAAATTGGCCCGATATTACATAAATACAGTTTTCTGGCACTATTTTCCTTAGTCGGCAGTTTTATTGGAGCAAAACTTTTATTTCTGGTTAATCCGGCTTATTTGCAATTACTATTAAGTGGAATTATTGCATTTTACATTATCAATAGTATCCGTAGCACGAACCTCCGTTTATCTACAAATCCGGTTATTTTGTCACTATTCGGCTTGGTGGCTGGCATTATCGGTGGGGCGACAAATGCCATGTCACCTATATTGATAATGTGCCTGCTGGCAATGAGCAGTGATCGTCATGAAATCGCGCGGGCGGCTAATCTCTGTTTTTTGCTCGGCAAAATCAGCCAATTGGTAGTATTGCGTAACGAAGCCTTTGAACTATTCTCTTCGGATTATTTATGGCCTGTACTGTTACTGACAGTATTATCTGTCCTCTTTCTTTTTATTGGCACTTGTCTGAGAACTCGTATCAGTGCACAGCATTTTCGCGGGCTGATGCTTATTCTGCTGGGAGTATTGGCGGTAATGTCTGCAATTCAGGCGATACGGGTGTTGGTATAGTGCAATGTATTTTTCAGAGAAAATACCCCGATTTAAGGAGTCAGCAAGATGAGTTCTTGGGAATCTGTACCCGTTTTAGCCGCATTAAATATGGATGAAATGATCCAGTTTTATACCGAAAGGTTAGGTTTTACCTGTGACTCTCAATTAGGTGAACAATATGGAATAGTATCGAGAGGAGATACAGAATTACATTTTTGGTCTTGCGATGATAAATATATAGCGGAAAATACTTCATGTTATATATACGTAGAGAATATTCAGGAAGTATTTGATGAGCTTAACGGTAAAGTTGAAATATCAGATATAAAAGAAACCAGTTGGGGAGGATTAGAGATGTATCTATATGATCCCAGTGGAAATCTACTCAAATTTGGTCAAATTCCATCTAATTAAAACAGAGATATTGAGTGTTTTTTCATAATCTGTTGCTATTTATTCGGCACCACTGAATTGTGGTGCCATAATAAGAAACTTATTTCAGCTTAGCGAAACAACTAGCAGCAGCATCAACGGTACGCTGAATATCTTCCTCTGAATGAGCGATAGACATAAAACCAGCTTCGAATGCGGATGGTGCCAGATAAACGCCTTCATCCAACATTAAATGGAAGAACTTCTTGAATCGTTCAACATCACATTTCATCACATCCTGATAGCAGGTAACGCTTTTCGCATCGGTAAAGAAAATACCGAACATACCGCCGACGTGGTTAATAACTAAAGGAATATCAGCTTTGGCAGCCGCATTTTTTAATCCCGTTGCCAGTTTATCCGTCAGTTCACTCAGGCGTTGATGGACACCAGCCTGAGCAACTTCTTTCAGGCAGGCTAAACCTGCTGCCATCGCAATCGGGTTGCCGGAAAGGGTTCCCGCCTGATAAACAGGGCCGGTTGGGGCCAGTTTTTCCATAATTTCCTGACGGCCACCGAATGCACCGACAGGCATACCACCACCGATGATTTTTCCAAGAGAAGTGAGATCAGGCTTAACTCCGTAATATTCCTGGGCGCCACCTAAAGCAACACGAAAACCTGTCATCACTTCATCAATAATCAACAGAGCGCCGAATTCATCACACAGTTTACGCAGCCCCGGCAAAAACTCGGGTTGCGGTGGGATACAGTTCATATTGCCGGCAACAGGTTCGACGATAATACAGGCAATCTCTTCCGGGAATTTTTCGAATGCTTCACGCACTGAATTCAGGTCATTGTAGACGCAGGTCAGAGTGTGTTTGGCGAAATCAGCAGGAACTCCCGGAGAATTTGGTTGTCCGATAGTCAGGGCACCGGAACCGGCTTTTACCAGCAGGCAATCCGCGTGACCATGGTAGCAACCTTCGAATTTGATGATTTTATCGCGCTGAGTATAGCCACGAGCCAGACGGATGGCACTCATCGTTGCTTCCGTGCCTGAGTTCACCATACGAACCATATCCATTGAAGGAACCAGCTCTGTTACCAGTTTTGCCATTTCTACTTCGGCAGCCGTAGGAGCACCAAAACTCAGACCACGTTCAGCAGCTTCAATGACAGCGTTGCGGATAGCAGGGTGATTGTGTCCCAGAACCATTGGTCCCCATGAACCGACATAATCGATATAGGCATGACCATCGACATCATAAAGATAAGCACCATTGGCGCGCTGGATAAATACAGGTGTACCGCCAACGCCATTGAAAGCGCGCACCGGAGAGTTTACACCGCCGGGGATAACATGTTTTGCCTGAGAGTAAAGTGTTTCGGACTGGCTCATTAATCAATGCTCCTGAAAGACAACAGATATGTAGATTCGCCATTCTAAATCACCCTAATAGGTAAGCCAAATTAGAAACAAAGGAATAAGTATGTATGGCAAAACTTGAACGAATCAGTCAGGTATTAGATAATCACCGCTAACTGATCTGAAGGTATACCCTTCGTCTTTCAAGTTGCTTCTTTGTTGGCTGCACTCACTCACTCCGGTCACATAGTTATCTATGCTCCCGGAGATTCGTTCCCTTGCCGCCGCGATGCATCTTGAAATTCATTGGGTATATATTATGCCCCTATTGGGTATACAGTAACTTTCCGAGAATTTTTACCGGAAAACCGGACTGGAGTAAAAATATGAGCGATGATGCTGCATTACCTTTGCAGTTTACTGATGCCGCAGCCAACAAAGTGAAAGTATTGGTTGCTGATGAAGAGAACCCGAATCTGCGTTTGCGGGTTTATATTACAGGTGGTGGTTGTAGCGGTTTCCAGTATGGTTTCACTTTCGATGATCAAATTAACGAAGGTGATATGACAATTCAGAAACAGGGGGTTGAACTGGTAGTTGACCCGATGAGCCTGCAATATCTGGTGGGCGGCTGTGTCGATTATACCGAAGGTCTGGAAGGCTCCCGCTTTATCGTCACTAATCCGAACGCAAAAACGACTTGTGGTTGTGGCTCTTCTTTTAGTATCTGATTGGGTACATTGAACATTCTCATTTCAATGTATACACAATGGATTTCAAGATGCGTCGCGGCGGTAAGGGAGTTCATCCCCGGGAGCATAGATAACTATGTGACTGGGGTGAATGAGCGCAGCCAACAAAGAGGCAGCTTGAAAGACGAAGTGTATAAAACTTAAGGGCAACGTTCACGTTGCCCTTAAGGTGTTATCAAATTTATGGATTTTTCACGTTCAGTCATTTTTTCATTGCGCTTATTGTTCTAAATAATTTTATTTATATAAATTTAATTATTAGAGGTAGATGGTAATTAAGTTTATTTAATGCTTAAAAGTCAACTTCGTACATATAGTCCCCGAATTCTTTGAAATAAAGCTCTTGAGTTATCATAAAATCTTTATTTAATTCTTTGAGATAATTATCATCCCGCAACCCGAAATAGGGGGAATGATGCATAAAGTGACCATAAATATTTTGACAGTCTTTTTGATAACGTTGAGTATCAAGAATATGATGATGCCATATTTCATCTACTTCGATAGATGGAACAATTTTTATATTCTTGCCTTTATATTTATATAGAAGAAACATAAAATTTTTATACTGTTCCATTGCATCCGTTGCCCCCTCTTCTGTCCATACTTTGGCTATATTCGGGTCTTTTTGGGTGATTTTCTTAATAATCCACGTAAGATCAAGGAGTTTGACTTTTTCAGTAAATTCTTCTTTTGTCATTTTAGTAATCCTTTTTATTTTACATAGATAAAGCAGGAATAGGATTAGATCCTATTCCTGTTTGTTATTTACAAAAAAGGTTTATGAGATTATTCACAGGCTGATGGTCTAGCTATTTTGCGTGTTCTTTTCATGATTAACACCTCTAATAACATAAGTTATTTTTGTGATATCAATTTTATATTAGTAATAATTACCAGTATAAAACCGATGTGTGGATTATAACCAGAAAACAGAGATTTTTAAATATAAAAATAATAAAGCAGTAATGTTTGAATTCTTATTTTTAATGCAGCGTTAATTGCTGACACAATTGCTCTGTCGCGAGAATAATCCTCGGCCCGGCACGGCTGAACCAGTCATCATTGAGGGTGACAATTTTGATATTCAACTGTGGCCGCCAGAATTCGGCTACTCTCTGTTTTTGATCTTCCGTTCCGCCCATCACAATAACTTCCGGTTTGCGCACCAGAACCTGTTCACGATTAACCTGCGGCCACGGTACGGGGCTATCGGCAAAGATATTTCTGCCTCCACATGCAGAAACAATTTCACTCTGAATCGTATGGCCGGATGAAGTGAAAATGGGATTGATACCAAATTGGATCAATACTGGTGTAGGGTTTGCTTTGGCATAAGTTTGTTTTAACTGACTGAATTTTTGCCGGATATCCGCAGCGGCTTTTTTGGCTGTATCCGGATGTGAACTGTAGGCTGCCAGCCGCTCTAAATCAGTGGCAACATCCTCTACTTTTTTCACATCAGAGTAAAAAATCGGAATACCGAGTGCAGCGAGTTGCTCCAGTGGTCTTTGTGGATTACCACCTCGCCATGCCAAGATTAAATCAGGTTTCAGGGCGATGATCCGCTCAACATTGATACCCTGCCAGTCGGCGACCTGTTCCAGTTTTTTTGCTGCTTCAGGATAATCGGAGTAAGCACTGACGGCGACAAGCTGATCGCCCATGCCTGCGGCATAAGCAAGTTCAGTTGTGGAGGGGGCAAGGCTGATCACACGGGACGCTGCTGCGTAAAGCGGAGCACTGAAAACACTTAAAAAGCTATACAGCAGAAATAAGAATACCATCCAGACCGAGTGATAAGCGGTGGTTTTCAAATAGAATTTCATTAAGTGATATTCCAGACTTTAGAGCCTATAAAATAGGCTCTAATCAATTACTGCTTGCTGAGTTCAGTCAGCATTGCGTTGATCATTCGGGTAGATTCCTGTGCCGCGACAACCAGAAACTCATCAAAGCTAATATGAGATTCCTGATCTGCAACGTCAGAGATAGCGCGAACAACAACGAAAGGCACTTTATATTGATGACAAACATGACCAATTGCTGCTGCTTCCATCTCAACCGCTGCAACGTTCGGGAAAGTCGCCCGGATGCGTGCCAGTGGTTCTGAACCGTTGATAAAGGCATCGCCACTGCAAACCAGTCCACGGACAGCGTTCAGTTCCAGAGACTGGATACATTTTTCAGCTAAAGTAATTAATTTCTCATCAGCAATAAATGCGGCAGGGCATTGCGCCATCTGGCCCGGTTCATAACCAAAAGCGGTAAGGTCAGCATCGTGGTAACGTACTTCTTCAGATACCACAATATCACCCACTTTCAGTTT
This sequence comes from Xenorhabdus sp. PB61.4, assembly GCF_963894935.1. Lineage (NCBI taxonomy): Bacteria > Pseudomonadati > Pseudomonadota > Gammaproteobacteria > Enterobacterales > Morganellaceae > Xenorhabdus > Xenorhabdus sp. PB61.4. Next base: position 16,654 of record NZ_CAWQJR010000149.1, on the reverse strand, counting down.
CGGATCCAGACCGCCTGCTGAACCGGTGTTAATTACGATATCCGGCTGACAGTGTTCAATTAACAGAGTAGTGCCAAGTGCGGAAGAGACTTTACCGATCCCGGATTTCAGCAAGGCGATATCAACACCATTCAGCTTACCGGTATAGATCTCACATCCACCGCGCGACAATGTTTGCAGACCTTCTATCTGATCGCGTAACAAAGTCACTTCCTGTTCCATTGCACCTATTACACCGACTTTCATGTGTCATACTCTCTTTGTTATTCCCGTCGTCTTTCAAGTTGTCTCTTTGTTGGCTGCGTTCACTCACCCCGGTCACATAGTTATCTATGCTTCCGGGGATGAGCTCTCTTGCCGCCGCGATACAACCTGAAATCCATTGGGAATATTAGTGGGTTGTGCCTACTTATATAGGCCTGATTAATGCGGCAGTGTATCATTAAATAACCGTCTGCCAGAGATTCCGGCTATAAATAATCATATCATTCGATATGGGGGGATTGATGCTTAAGATTGATTTCAAGCAAAAACTGAATTTTCAGCGCAAGTACAAAAATGCTTCTATCCATGATGCTAATGAAGAGCAGATAAACCGGCAGTTTGAAAGTGATCGCGGGCGGATCATCAACTCTGCGGCTATCCGGCGGTTGCAGCAGAAAACACAGGTGTTTCCGCTGGAGCGTAATGCGGCGGTGCGCAGCCGGTTAACGCATTCACTGGAAGTGCAGCAAATTGGTCGTTATATCTCTAAAACCATTATTGCCGAACTGACAAAACAGAATTTGCTGGAAAAATATGGGCTGAGTGAGCGTCTGAGTGCTTTTGAAAGCCTGATTGAGATGGCTTGTCTGATGCATGATATCGGCAATCCCCCTTTTGGTCATTTTGGTGAGGCGGCGATTAAGGACTGGTTCTCCCGCCGGTTAGATCCTGACTATTTATCTGAAACCGAACAGGCCAATCGGCAGGATAATTGTCAGGTTGCAGCATTACGCTTGAGCGGAGAAGAGAAAAAAGATCTGTTCCGATGCCAGTTACGGATGGATCTATGCCAGTTTGAAGGAAATGCACAGGCTATCCGGTTGGCACACAGCCTGCTTAAACTGAATCTGACGTATGCCCAAATCGGCTGTATTCTCAAATATACCTGCCCGGCCTATCGTCTCGAAGAATCTCCGGCAGAATTCAGTTACCTGATGAAGAAAAAAGGCTATTACTGGTCAGAAGACAGTTTTATCCGTGAATTAAAAAAAGAGCTGCAATTAGGGGATTTCTGCCGTTTTCCACTGACCTATATTATGGAAGCTGCCGATGATATTTCTTATTGTATCGCTGATCTGGATGATGCGGTTGAGAAAGGTATTTTTAATGTTGAGCAGCTGGTGGAATACCTGAAACAGGAATGGGAAGAGAATGGTGGTCACCACAAAGGTGATTTGTTCGAATCGACGGTAATTCAGGCTTATAAAAAAACGACCAATAATGAAGCCCGCCGTAATATTCACGAACAATTTTTTATGTATTTACGGGTATTTATTACCGGCAAGTTAGTCCCTTATACAGCAGAGCGTTTTATTGAGCATTTACCGGAAATTTATGCCGGTACTTTCAATCATGCTTTACTGGAAGCCAACGGCGAAGAGCACCGTTTACTGAGTACCTTAAAGAGCGTGACGCGCAAACGGGTATTCAATCACCCGGAAGTAGAAGAACTGGAATTACAGGGCTATCGGATTATTACCGGTTTGCTGGATGTTTATAGCCCGTTACTGGAATTATCCCGCCACGATTTTTGGGAACTACACCAGAATAACTTCCACACAAAATACTTTATCGAAACCCGCCTGTTACACAAGCTTTCAACTAAACACCGGCTGGCTTATAACGAAGCGGTAGAGGGAATTATTGCCACTGACGAAACTGAAAAAGACGTGATCGAATTTTACTATCGGGCACGTCTGATTCAGGATTACATCAGTGGCATGACAGACCATTATGCTTACGAGGAATATCGCAAGTTTATGGTATCGAAGTGAGTGCTCTGGCAGCTCTCAGTATGTCAGGAGCTGCCGCAATAACATGGTCGATTTCGTCAATAAACTCCAGTAGTTCAGGCTCTAAATCAGCCAGAGAAATATTCTGCTTTAACTGCTTTTCGATCAGTTCGCAAATCATCTTTAATTTAGGTACGCCGTTATAGCAGCAACTGCCGTGCAGCTGATGAACATGATGCAAAAACTGTTTACGGTGAGCTTCACCTTCCACGGTCAATGCCTGCTCAATTCTCGTTTTCATCTCCGGCAGAGATTGTACCAGCATTGCCAGCATTTCCAGCGCCAGTGATTCTTTGCCGGCGGTTTGCTGTAAAGCCAGTTTCCAGTCTATGGCTTGTGGATTTTTCGTTGGGCTGTACTGATGCAGTAAGTCTTTTAAGCGAGCCTCATCCAGTGGTTTAGACAAACAGTCGATAAAAGGAGAATGTCCCTGATTGCGGGTTTCATCGCAGATAAAAGCGGTGACAGCAACAATGGGGGTTTGCTTATGTTCCGGCAATTGATGGATTTGCTCTGAAGTCTGAATTCCATCCATATCTGCCATCTGAATATCCATCAGGATGAGATCCAGAGAATGTTTTTTCGCCATTTTCAGGGCTTCCATACCACTGCTACACAGAATAGTGTTGTCCACTTGTTCGCTTAAAAGTGCGCCGATTAATTTCAGATTAGCCGGATTATCATCGACTGCCATAACTGTCATAGGCAGGCGGAATGACGTGTGAGGCTGAGATAAATGTGCAGGCACTGAATCTAACAGGAACTCCTCTTTTTCCAGCCAGATATCAAAATAAAAGACCGTCCCTCTGGTGGGTTCACTGATGAAATCGATTTCTCCGTTCATTTCATTAACCAGCCGCTTGGTGATGCTTAATCCTAACCCTGTGCCACCGTAATGGCGTGTAATGCTGGCATCGGCCTGATTGAATGCCTGAAACAGAATAGGGCGATACTCTGATTTAATACCAATCCCGGTATCAGTCACGGTAAAGTCGATTTGCACCATATGGTGCTTTTGCTGGCGCAGCTTTATTTCCAGTGTGATATTGCCCTCATCTGTGAATTTAATCGCATTGCCAATTAAGTTAGTGAGTATTTGCTGCAAACGGATGGGATCACCAATCATCAGGTTTGGTAGCTGCTCATCGATATAGTGGTGCAGGGGAAGATTTTTCGCACTGGCAGAAGGTGTCAGTAATTCGATAACCTCATTGACGGTATCACGCAGTAAGAAAGGAATTTGATCTAATATTAGTTTATTGGATTCCAGACGTGAAAAATCCAGAATATCATTGATGATTTTCAGCAAATTGTTGGCGGAACGTTCAATGACATGGAGATATTCTGCCTGTTGATAGGTTATCGGGGTTTTCAGCATCTGGCGGGTAAACCCGATGACACCGTTAAGCGGGGTTCGCAATTCATGGGACATATTCGCCAGAAATTCGGTTTTTATCCTGACTGCTTCCTGTGCCCGTTTTTTGGCGATAGTCAGTTCCACATTTTGAATTTCCAACTGTTCCATTGTAATTTGTAGGTCAGAAGTGGCCTGATCGATATGCAGTTGCATGTCGTCTTTATATTTTGACAGTGATTCCGCGACGGTATTAATCCCATTCTGGAGTGCGGATAACTCGCCCGGCATGGCTCCCGTTACTCGTGTATTCAACTGCCCCTGCCGGATACGGTTAACGGCTTTAACCATACATTCCAGAGGCTCTGTAACTTTACGCACCAGAATATGGGCAAACAGTGCGGTTCCGCCAAGACAGAGGATCAGCAAAATGATAGAGGTTGCGATCTCCTTGTATTGCTGGAGTTGCGCTGCCCGCAAATCCAAATCAATGGCGATATAACCGATGGGGACGGGTTTATGTGGTGTTTCCGGCCACCCGTTAGAAGCGCTGCTTTCCGAGATAATCGGCATTTTCAGGATAATGCTGTTGCTGTCTTCTTCTTTAGTCAGTGTTGTCGGAATGGGATCATTCGGCCTGAGTCTCAACAGGTTGACATCATATTTATCATTGGAAATTTCGAACAGCTGATGATGTTCATCAAAAATCGCAATGGCCATAACGATTTCAGAATTCCGGCGATGAAGGCGATTTATCAATGATTTTACGCCTTTACTGTTATCCAGATTTATTCCTACCTCGCTGGCAATGGATAACGGCTCAATAATGCTGATCCCACTGCGGACTATCAGGCTCTTCAACTCATAATAGCGGTATGAGATAAATGATATACTCACAAGTGTTCCGACCAATAAGACAGGAACCAAAATCAGGCTCATCATACGGGTGCGCAGGCTATATTTGGTCATAAGCATCCATTGTGGGAAAATCAAAACTCAATTTTTCAAAGTCAGTCAGAATCATGGTGCAATTTTACTCCCCAAATCGCCGCTCCGTAAACCGAAGCATTATTTCCGTTACCGCAGACAATCTTGATGCTCAGGGGCAGGGTATTGCCCGTCATCAAGGCAAAACGATCTTTATTCCGGGGTTATTGCCCGGTGAGCAGGCGCAAGTTCAACTGACAGAAGAGAAACGCCAGTTTGCTAAAGCCAAAGTGGTTAAGCGCTTATCAGACAGCCCGTTTCGTGTGAATCCGCGCTGCCCGCATTTCAAAATGTGTGGAGGTTGTCAGCAGCAGCATGTCGCACCTGAGTTACAGGCGAAAACGAAAGCCAGTGTACTGGAACATCTGATCCAGCGGGAGACGGGCATCAGTATCAGTGCGCAGCCCATTATTCACAGCCCTGAGTATGGGTATCGTCGCAGGGCAAGGCTTGGCCTGCAATATCAGGTCAGGCAGGGTAAATTAGTGATGGGATTCCGTCAGAGCCAGACCAATGATTTGGTGGATATCGGGCATTGCCCGGTCATGCATCCTGAAATGGAAAAATTATTGCAGCCGCTATCCCTTTGTTTAAACAGCCTGAAAGTGGCAAAACGACTGGGACATGTTGAATTAGTGCTGGCAGATAATGGCCCGTTAGTTGTTTTACGTCATCTCGCCCCCATAAAGCATGAAGATAAAGAAATACTGCGGGCTTTTGCGAAGCAAAATCAGGTGATGATTTATCTGGCTGGCGATGAAACTCCTCTTGAGCCGTTGTCTCCTGAAGAAGAGCAATCTGAGCCGTGGTATCAGGTGGATGGTTTAAAATTAGTATTCAGCCCGCAGGATTTTATTCAGGTGAATGATGCGGTTAACCAGAAAATGGTCGCTCAGGCCCTGTCATGGCTGGATTTGCAGCCGGAAGACCGGGTATTGGATCTCTTCTGTGGTATGGGAAATTTCACTCTGCCAATAGCGGCTAAGGTTCAGGCGGTTGTTGGCGTGGAAGGCGTTGCGGCATTGGTTGCAAGCGGGCAATATAATGCCCGGTTAAATGGGCTTAGTAACGTCAATTTTTTCCACGAAAATCTGGAATCGGATATCCATCAGCAGCCGTGGGCCGCACAAGGCTTCAATAAAGTATTATTGGATCCAGCTCGTGCAGGTGCTGCTGGTGTCATGTCACATATAGTAAAACTGGCCCCTGAAAAAGTGGTTTATGTTTCTTGTAATCCCACAACCCTGGCGCGGGACAGCAAAGTTCTGCTGGAGGTCGGTTATCATCTTGTCAGTGTGCGGATGCTGGATATGTTTCCGCACACCGGTCATCTGGAATCTATGGCTTTATTCAGCCGAGAGCCGATGACTATCGAGTAGGGAGAAATTATGGTTGCAGTAAGAAGTGCTCATCTCACACCGGCAGGTGAATTTGCTGTCGATAAATGGATTGCGAGTTTAAATATTGTTAATCCACAATCCAGTGAAAAATTAGCCGAAACATGGCATTACTGTCACGAAAAAGTTCAGAATCACCCTAATGCCGAGTTGTTATTGTGGCGTGGTGTTGAAATGGTGGAAATTCTGTCCACACTGAGCATGGATAATGACAGCATGCGTGCGGCACTGCTTTTTCCCCTTCTTGATGCCCGTCTACTTAACAGCGAAACTGTGACAGAAACGTTTGGTCAACCCATCGTGGATCTGGTTCATGGTGTACTGGAAATGGATGCTATCCGCCAGCTGAAAGCCACGCATACCGATGCTACCTGTTCAGTGCAGGTGGATAATGTACGCCGGATGTTGTTGTCAATGGTAGAAGATTTCCGCTGTGTGATTATTAAACTGGCGGAGCGGATCGCCTACCTGAGGGAAGTTAAGGATGCCAGTGAAGATGAACGGGTATTGGTTGCAAAAGAGTGCTCCAATATCTATGCACCTCTTGCCAACCGTTTAGGGATTGGTCAGTTAAAGTGGGAGCTGGAAGATTTTTGCTTCCGCTACCTGCATCCTGATGAATATAAAAAAATTGCTCAACTGTTACATGAGCGCAGGATTGATCGCGAACAATATATCGAAAAATTTATCACGACGCTGCGCCGTTATATGCTCAAAGAAGGAATTTCGGGAGAGATTTACGGGCGTCCCAAACATATTTATAGCATCTGGCGCAAGATGCAGAAAAAATCTCTGGCGTTTGATGAGTTGTTTGATGTGCGTGCCGTTCGTATTGTCGTTGAACGTTTGCAGGATTGCTATGCCGCATTGGGAATAGTGCATACTCACTATCGCCATTTGCCGGATGAGTTTGATGATTACGTTGCCAATCCGAAACCAAACGGTTATCAGTCAATCCATACCGTGGTGTTGGGGCCGAGCGGTAAAACACTTGAAATTCAGATCCGTACCCGCCAGATGCATGATGATGCTGAACTGGGCGTGGCTGCTCACTGGAAATATAAAGAAGGTACGGCGATTGGCGGTGGTAAATCAGGCAGTTATGAAAGCCGGATTGCATGGCTGCGGAAGCTGATTGCATGGCAGGAAGAGATGGCCGATACCGGAGAGATGCTGGATGAAGTCCGCAGTCAGGTATTCGATGATCGTGTTTATGTTTTCACGCCAAAAGGGGATGTGATTGATTTACCGACGGGTTCAACACCGCTGGATTTTGCCTATCACATTCACAGTGATGTCGGTCATCGCTGTATTGGGGCGAAAATTGGTGGGCGTATCGTGCCGTTCAGTTATCAGCTCCAGATGGGTGATCAGATTGAAGTTATCACCCAGAAACAACCGAATCCAAGCCGTGACTGGCTGAACCCTAATCTTGGCTATGTCACGACCAGCCGCGGACGGGCGAAGATCCACAATTGGTTCCGTAAGCAGGATCGCGATAAAAACATTATTGCCGGTCGCCAGATGCTGGATAGTGAACTGGCACATTTGGGTGTCACGATCAAAGAAGCAGAAAAAGAGCTGATTGCCCGTTATAACGTGAATTCGCTGGAGGAAGTGCTGGCGGGTATTGGTGTTGGTGATATCCGGATTCATCAGTTGGCGAATTTCCTGCAAAGCAAATTTAATAAAACTACGGCTGAAGAGGCGGATCGGGAAGCGCTCCGCACTCTTGAGAACAAAACATTCACACAGCGGAATAGTAAGAAAGATAATGGTCGGGTTGTTGTGGAAGGCGTAGGTAACCTGATGCACCATATCGCCCGCTGCTGCCAGCCGATTCCGGGGGATGATATTACCGGATTTATTACACGCGGACGCGGTATTTCCATCCATCGGGCAGATTGTGATCAATTAACTGAACTGGAAGCAAGTGCGCCAGAACGTGTGGTGGATGCGGTATGGGGAGAAAGTTACTCCAGTGGCTATTCTCTGGTGGTGAGAGTGCTCGCCAATGATCGCAGCGGATTACTGCGTGATATCACCACAATCCTTGCTAACGAAAAAGTGAATGTATTAGGTGTCAGTAGTCGCAGTGATGTGAAGCAGCAACTGGCCACTATCGATATGAATATTGAGATTTACAACTTGCAGGTGCTGGGTCGGGTTCTGGCAAAACTGAATCAACTGCCTGATGTGATTGAAGCCAGACGTCTGCATGGAAATTAATGAGTTATGGATAAAGTAAATACCACGCCAGTTGCAAGTATGACTGATAGTATGAAAAGCATTGAAAGACTGAAAGAGATTATGGCGCAGTTGCGCCATCCTCAGCACGGTTGCCCGTGGGATAAGGTACAAACCTCAGCGACTATTGCACCTTACACACTGGAAGAGACTTATGAAGTCATCGATGCCATTGAGCGCAATGATGCCAATGCTCTGAAAGAAGAGTTGGGCGACCTGCTGTTCCATATTGTGTTTTATGCCCAAATGGCGCAGGAAGAACAACAGTTTGATTTCGATGATATCTGTGAGGCTGTCTGTAACAAACTGGAACGCAGGCATCCACATATTTTCAATCAACAGGCGGGTATCAGCAGCGAGGAAGCTATTGGTAGCTGGGAGCAGCGCAAAACAGCAGAAAGAGCGGAAAAAGACCAGCACTCAGTTCTGGATGATATTCCTGCCAGCCTGCCATCACTGATGAAAGCCTATAAAATCCAGAAACGCTGTGCCTCTGTCGGGTTTGACTGGGATACCGTCGGCCCTGTGTTAGACAAGGTGTATGAAGAAATTGACGAAGTGATGGATGAAGCCAAACAGGCGGTTGTGGATGATGAACGTGTGGAAGAAGAACTGGGTGATTTGTTATTTGCGGTAGTTAACTTATCCCGTCATTTGGGGCATAAACCTGAAATGGCCCTCCAGAAAGCCTGCCAGAAATTCGAAAATCGTTTTCGCAATGTTGAAAAGCTCATCCTCGATAGCGGATTAACAATGGAAACTGCCACATTAGAGGAAATGGATAAAATGTGGGAGCAGGTGAAAAAGCAGAAAGCTTGATTCTACATAAAAGTCCGGTTATCTCTGGAGAAGCCGGACTTTTTTTGGTCTGGGCCGTGATTAATTTCTCCTGGAAATTGCTACACTTAAATAGATAAAGGAGATAGGGTTTGTAGCGCATTTAAGGTTAGGGTATACTGCTTTCCCGTCCTGTTATATTCATCATCCTTTTAAACCTAAACTTTCAGGTTCAGCATGAAAACTAATTATATTTTTGTGACCGGCGGGGTCGTATCCTCTCTGGGTAAAGGCATTGCCGCAGCCTCTTTGGCGGCCATACTCGAAGCCCGTGGACTCAATGTCACCATTATGAAACTGGACCCGTACATCAACGTTGATCCAGGTACAATGAGCCCAACCCAACACGGGGAAGTTTTCGTAACCGAAGATGGCGCTGAAACTGATCTCGATTTAGGTCATTACGAACGTTTCATTCGAACCAAAATGACACGTCGCAATAACTTTACGACGGGTCGTGTTTATTCCGAAGTTCTGCGCAAAGAACGCCGTGGCGATTATCTGGGCGCAACCATTCAGGTTATTCCTCATATCACTAACGAAATCAAAGACCGCATCATCCGTGGCGCAGAAGGCTATGATGTTGTGCTGGTGGAAATCGGCGGTACTGTCGGTGATATCGAATCCCTGCCATTCCTTGAAGCCATTCGTCAGATGGCAGTAGAAGTAGGCCGTGAGAACACGCTGTTTATGCACCTGACTCTGGTGCCTTATATGGCAGCAGCCGGTGAAGTGAAAACCAAGCCTACTCAGCATTCAGTGAAAGAATTGCTTTCCATTGGTATCCAGCCTGATGTTTTGATCTGCCGTTCAGATCGCATTATTCCGGCCAACGAGCGGGCAAAAATTGCTCTGTTCTGTAACGTACCAGAGAAAGCAGTTATCTCTTTAAAAGATGTTGATTCTATTTATAAAATCCCAGCCCTCTTGAAATCTCAGGGCTTAGATGATTATATTTGTAATCGATTCAGCATCGAACGCCCGGAAGCGGATCTGTCCGAATGGGAACAGGTCATTTATGAAGAAGCTAATCCGTCGGGCGAAGTGACCATCGGTATGGTGGGCAAATATATCGAATTGCCGGATGCTTATAAGTCCGTGATTGAAGCACTGAAACACGCTGGTCTGAAAAATCGTCTGACCGTCAACATCAAACTGATCGATTCTCAGGATGTTGAAACCCGTAGTGTTGAAGTACTGAAAGGTCTGGATGCCATTCTGGTGCCGGGCGGCTTCGGTGGCCGTGGTATCGAAGGCAAGATTATGACAGCACGTTATGCCCGTGAAAACAAAATCCCTTATCTGGGAATTTGTCTGGGAATGCAGGTTGCTCTGATTGAATTTGCGCGCAATGTTGCGGGTATGGAAGGAGCGAACTCGACTGAGTTTGAACCTGAATGTAAGTTACCGGTTGTAGGTCTGATCACCGAATGGCGTGATGAGAACGGCAACGTTGAAGTACGTAGCGAAGAGAGTGATCTCGGCGGAACGATGCGTGTTGGTGGCCAGCTGTGCCGTCTGACTGAAAACAGTCTGGTGCGTAACCTGTATGGTCAGGACGATATTATCGAACGTCACCGCCATCGTTACGAAGTGAACAACTTATTGTTGAAACGCATTGAAGATGCAGGCCTGCGTATTGCTGGTCGTTCAATCGACAATAAACTGGTGGAAATTATTGAGAACCCGAATCACCCGTGGTTTGTGGCATGTCAGTTCCATCCTGAATTCACTTCAACGCCTCGCGATGGCCATCCGTTATTTGCCGGTTTCGTTGAAGCCGCAGGCAAATACCAGAAAAGCCAGTTGAAATAAGGTATAGGGCGATTGATGGAGTTTTGCTCTACCTTTTGAGTAACCATCAATTGCCCGGAATTTAACTTGTACTGAGGAAAACCTAATGTCCAAAATCGTTAAAGTGCTCGGCCGTGAAATCATCGATTCCCGTGGTAACCCAACGGTAGAAGCGGAAGTACATCTGGAAGGCGGCTTTGTAGGTCTGGCTGCGGCACCATCAGGTGCATCAACAGGTTCCCGTGAAGCATTGGAACTGCGTGATGGTGATAAATCACGTTTCATGGGTAAAGGTGTACTGAAGGCAATTGCTGCGGTAAATGGCCCGATTGCGCAGGCTCTGGCTGGTCAGGATGCGAAAGATCAGGCGAATATCGACAAAATCATGATCGAGCTGGATGGAACTGAAAACAAATCCAACTTCGGTGCTAACGCGATTTTGGCTGTTTCTCTTGCAAATGCTAAAGCGGCAGCAGCGTCAAAGGGTATGCCTCTGTACGAGCACATTGCTGAACTGAACGGTACTCCGGGTCGATTCTCCATGCCTCTGCCAATGATGAACATCATCAACGGTGGTGAGCACGCTGATAACAACGTAGACATTCAGGAATTCATGATCCAGCCAGTAGGTGCGAGCACGCTGAAAGAAGCGGTACGCATCGGTTCTGAAGTTTTCCATAATCTGGCAAAAGTTCTGAAAGCAAAAGGCATGAATACTGCAGTGGGTGATGAAGGTGGTTATGCACCAAATCTGGAATCCAACGCAGCTGCTCTGGCCGCTATTAAAGAAGCGGTAGAACAAGCAGGTTATGTACTGGGTAAAGACATCACTCTGGCGATGGACTGCGCAGCTTCTGAATTCTATAACGAAGAAACGGGTAACTATGAACTGAAAGGCGAAGGTAAGACTTTCACTTCTCAGGAGTTCACTCACTATCTGGAAGGTCTGACCAAAGAGTATCCAATCGTTTCTATCGAAGATGGCCTGAACGAATCTGACTGGGACGGCTTCGCTTACCAGACTAAAGTTCTGGGTGATAAAATCCAGCTGGTTGGTGACGATCTGTTCGTCACTAATACCAAGATCCTGAAAGAAGGTATCGAAAAAGGTATCGCTAACTCCATTCTGATTAAATTCAACCAGATCGGTTCTCTGACCGAAACACTGGCTGCAATCAAAATGGCAAAAGAAGCAGGTTACACAGCCGTTATCTCTCACCGCTCAGGTGAAACTGAAGATGCAACCATTGCTGATCTGGCAGTAGGTACTGCGGCGGGTCAAATCAAAACAGGTTCAATGAGCCGTTCTGACCGTGTTGCTAAATACAATCAGTTGATCCGTATCGAAGAAGCGCTGGGCAACCGTGCTCCTTTCAATGGTCTGCAAGAAGTTAAAGGTCAGGCATAATTGCTGATTTGCTTCAATAAATAGTAATTTTTATTTATGATTTGGCGAAAGAGTTATACCCTTTCGCCTTATTCTTCTTTTCTTTCTCTGCCGGATAATAGATAATTATTCAGGCAGCTCAAAAACCAGAAATGTGACATAACTCCATAAAATATGCTGTTTTTTTGCTCTTTTAATTATTAATTAAGCAAATCTCGCGTAGCAGATCCCAAAATCGCACACCTCGTATTTTATTTATCGTTCAGACTCCTTATTATTTCACATGTAATGTAATTCTTTAACATTTAGAGCAATGATTCATTAATTATTATTTATACATTACGGAGTTATGTTTCATTGTTGTATGGAGTCTTCATGGACGCTTCAGAATCTTTAACCCCAGCGGTCGGGCCGATGCCCTCAAATAAAAGAGGCTTTATTATTCTTGCGCTGGATATCATCTTGCTGATTGCTTTGCTGAAGTTTTTGCCTTATAGCGAAAAAGCAAATGCAGGTTTGGCATTGATGGCATTTGTCGGTGTGTTATGGCTTACCGAAGCCATTCACGTCACAATTACCGCACTGTGTATTCCAATTCTGGCGGTTGGAATGGGATTGATGAATACCGGTGACGCGCTGAAATCTTTTGCAAACCCAATTATATTCTTATTTTTTGGTGGTTTTGCACTGGCGACAGCGCTACATATCCAAGGTCTGGACAGACTGATAGCCAACCGTCTTCTGCTGATTGCCCGTGGGCGTTTGTCAGTGGCGGTGATGCTGATATTTGGTATCACGGCTCTGCTTTCTATGTGGATCAGCAACACGGCAACTGCTGCAATGATGTTGCCGCTTATTCTGGGTATTCTGGCTAATCTGGATGTACGTACCGAACGTAATACATTTGTCTTTGTGTTACTGGGTGTAGCGTATAGCGCCAGTATTGGCGGTTTGGGTACTTTGGTCGGCAGCCCGCCTAACGCAATTGCTGCGGCACAGCTGGGCATGGATTTTATGACATGGATGAAATATGGCGTACCAATGGTGATTATTCTGTTGCCGGTTATGGTCATGCTGATGTACATCATGTTGCGTCCGAATCTGAATCATAAATTTGATCTGGAACTTGAGCATCTGGAATGGAATGGTAAACGTGTTATCGCCATGTTTATTTTCCTGCTGACAGTTGTGTGCTGGATTTCCAGCTCTATCATCAGTGATGCTCTGGGTGGTATTAAAGATTTGGATACCATCATTGCGGTGAGTGCGGCTATTCTGATTGGTATCACAGGCGTATCAACATGGTCACAGATCCAAAATAACACTGAATGGGGCGTGTTGATGCTGTTTGGCGGCGGCCTGACATTAAGTGCTGTCCTGAAAAACTCTGGCGCCAGCGAAGTGATGGCAAATGGTATGGCGGCAACATTTGGTTCAAGCCCGTGGTTTGTGATCATTGTTGCTATCGCAGCATTCATTATCTTCCTGACGGAATTTACCAGTAATACAGCCAGTGCAGCGCTGCTTGTTCCTATTTTTGCCACAGTTGCAGAAGCTTTGGGAATGCCGGTGATTGTGCTGACCATGATTATTGGTATTGGTGCATCCTGTGCATTCATGCTGCCTGTAGCAACACCACCAAATGCGATTGTTTATGGCTCCGGCTATATCAAGCAGACGGAAATGGTACGTGTGGGTATCGTATTGAACTTGGCATGTATCGCAATTATCTCTGTCGTTGCCTGGTTCTTCTGGATTTAATTGATATTTATAGCAAGAAAAATGAGGATGCCGGTTGGCATCCTTTTTTTTTTAGGAAAAAATATTTCTGCTGATTAATTTTTGTATGTATTGAAAGTGTACATAAAAGATTTATAATTGTACGAAACATATACAGATAAGGAGAATAATCATGCCTCAGATTATTGTGGAAACTAATGAGAGGATCTCATTGCGCATTAGTACCGATGCGAAATCTTTGCTGGCACGTGCAGCTGCAATTCAGCAAACTAATTTAACTGATTTTGTCGTCAGTAATGTATTGCCTATTGCTAAAAAAGTTGTTGAAGATGAAGAACGGGTTCATTTAACTGAACGTGATAGCAAACTTGTAATGGAGCTACTGGATAACCCTCCGGAACCAAATGCTAAATTGTTGGCTGCTGCTTTTGCTATGCCGGAGAGAAAGTAATGTTTAGCGATTGGCATGAGGAAGCCATTAGCAAACATCATAATCGTGCGGCGTTTGATTGCGGAGATGTCCAGTTAAACCAGTACTTACAGCGCCACGCACGACAAAATCATGAGAAAGGTGCAGCAAAGACTTTTCTGGCAATTGATAATCGAGATACCACCCGAATTCATGGTTTTTATTCTGTCAGCCCTGCTTCACTTCTTTATGAGCGAACTCCTGATGTAATTACATCGGGGCTTGGCAGATATGATGTACCAGTATTTCGATTAGGCCGGTTAGCTGTTGATAAGTCTATTCAGGGACAGGGCGTCGGGGGACAATTACTATTATCCGCAGGACGCCGTTGCTTACAGGCTGCAATGCAGGTTGGTGGCGTGGCAATGCTGATAGATGCGAAAAACGATGATGTATGCAGTTGGTATAAAGGATATGGTGCAGTGCCATTGAATGATGAGCCACTTACACTGGTATTACCGCTCAAAACTATTTACGCAACGTTGTCAGCCTCCGGAAAACTATAAAATCAATCGCTCCGAAAAAGGAGACGATTGATTTTATATTATGACTTAATCTTCTTTGGTACTGATGTAGATATTTTTAACTTCAGTATAAGCATCCAGAATCATTTTATGCGTTTCCCGCCCAAGTCCTGATTTCTTATAGCCGCCAAATGGTGTGTGAGCCGGAAGTTCATGATAGGTATTGATCCATATACGGCCTGCCTCAATGGCTTTGGCGACACGCAGGGCGCGGTTGATATCCTGTGTCCAGACTGCTCCCGCCAGACCATATTCTGAATCATTAGCCATTTCCACAACTTCGTCTTCATTACTGAAAGGAATGACACAAAGCACTGGCCCGAAAATTTCCTCCTGAGCTACCCGCATATTATTAGTGACATTGGTAAGGATCGTTGGCTGGACAAAGAAGCCATCGTCATAACCTGCACCAGTAATGCGTTTACCGCCGGTAAGAATGGTCGCACCTTCCTGTTTAGCGAGGTCAATATAGTCCAGAATCGTATTCATCTGTTCTTCACTGACCTGACAGCTCATCTCAGTGGCCGGATCCATCGGATCACCGACGCGGATAGATTCAAAGACGGTTTTTAATGATTGCAGGAATGAATCATAGATATCTTTATGCAGGAATAGACGAGCACCAGACTCACAAGCCTGCCCCTGATTCAGTAAAATAGCGTGGGCTGCACATTTGACCGCTTTTTTCATATTGGCATCAGGGAAAACGATATTGGCAGACTTGCCTCCCAGCTCGAGCGTCGCAGGAATCAGCCTTTTAGCGGCTGCAGCGGCAACGTTGTAACCGACTTCTGTTGAGCCTGTAAAGGCTACCTTGTCAATGCCTTCATGATCGAGGATCGCCTGACCAACAACAGAGCCACGACCTGTGACGATATTGACAACGCCCGCAGGAAGAACCTGATTAATGATACGGCCTAGTTCTAGCAGTGTGATCGGGGTCAGGCTGGCCGGGTTGATAACGATAGTATTACCCGCCGCCAGAGCAGGAGCAATTTTCCAGGCTGCCATCAGCAGAGGGAAGTTCCAGGGAATAATTTGACCAATGACACCTATTGGTTCTCTGATAACCAGACTGAGAGTATTTTCATCAATGACATCAGATGCATCAGAGTGAGCACGGATCACACCAGCAAAATAACGGAAATGATCGATAGCGAATGGGATATCAAAATTACGGCATAAAGATTGTGTTTTACCCCCATCTAAGGTTTCCAGGGTGATAAAACGTTCTGCTTCAGCTTCCAGTAAATCGGCAATTTTCAGTAGGAGGGATTGCTTTTTTTCGGCTGAAGTTTTTCGCCATGCCGGTAAAGCTTTTTTTGCCGCCCGGACAGCCAGTTCAACATCCTGAGCATTTCCTGCTGCATATTCAGTCAGTAGTTCTCCGGTTGCCGGATTATAGCTCTTCATGGTTTCTTTTGAAGTGCTATCTACCCATTCGCCGCCAATCAGCATTCTATAAGATTTGGCAGGTAATAATTCTGTTGCGATATCATGTAACTTCTTCATTATATTCTCCAGATACTTTGATTTTTGGTATGCTAAACCATATATTCAAAAAAATTATTGAGCCTATTCTTAATTTTGGATTTAAATATATAAGACCTGTATCAATAAATAAGAGGGTGATGTTTATGTTTTAACAGAGTAATAAACGTTGTAAATAAATTCAGAGAATGATTATTGATGTGGTTTTGTTATTATTTTTTAAGAGGTTCTGTTGCGGTTTTAATATAAACCTTCGATTTTTGATGAAATCATAAATAGATTTTTTAATTATTATCCTGCCAATTTTATTATCAATATAATTTATTATTGCTATCAACTTATATTATGGGTTTTAAGATAACTATTGAAA
>NZ_CAWQJR010000148.1:0-46140 GCF_963894935.1 Xenorhabdus sp. PB61.4 | reverse complement strand
CTATAACACTTGCTGTATATATATATAACAAATAATTAGAGTCAATAACGATTATTAATTACGTATTATAAAAATATTATGTTTAAATTCTTCATAAAAACAAAAAAAGCCAGTCCTGAGAACTGGCTTTACAGAAAAAAAAGTCATATTTTAATTCAAAAATAAAATATCTGTCTGATTATATTTCAATGGATTGGCTAGCAACCCATTATAATAACCATCACTTTTCTTTGACCGTCCATGTACCATCAACAAAAAATGCGGTCCAGCCCGTCGCTTTACCATTTTTCTCTGAAGAGACATATTGTTGTTTTGTCTTACGGCTAAAACGCACAATCGTTTTATTCCCTTCAGGGTCTTCAGTCGGTGCTTCCGCCAGATAACGCAATTTCTCAGGTAAACGGTCTTTAAACTGAGCGAGCTCTTCAACTAAAGGTGCACGTGTTTCCCGTGATTTCGGGAATGTGCTGGCAGCCAAAAATACACCGGCAGCCCCATCACGCAGAACGAAATAAGCATCTGACTTTTCACACGGCAACTCAGGTAATGGCACCGGATCTTCCTTCGGTGGTGCAACTTCTCCACTACGCAAGATCTTGCGGGTATTTTTGCACCCTTCGTTTGTACATCCCATATATTTGCCGAAACGCCCCATTTTCAGGTGCATTTCCGAGCCACATTTATCACATTCAACGATAGGACCGTCATAGCCTTTGATACGGAATTCGCCGTTCTCTACTTCGTAGCCATCACAAGCAGGATTATTACCGCAGACATGCAATTTACGCTGGGTATCAATCAAATAGCTGTCCATTGCTGTGCCACATTTAGTGCAGCGACGGCGAGCACGTAGCGCATTCGTTTCCGCATCATCGCCTTCAAGAATGTTCAGTATTTCATTTTCCGGGATCAGGTTAATGGTTTGCTTGCAACGCTCTTTTGGAGACAGTGCATAACCTGAACAACCTAAAAATACACCTGTCGTTGCGGTACGGATCCCCATCGGGCGACTACAGGTCGGGCATTCAATAGAAGTAATAACCATCGGATTCGGACGCATTCCGCCTTCTTCCGGATCTTTGCTGGCGATGTCCAGTTGCTCACTGAAATTGACGAAAAACTCATCCAGCACGCCTTTCCAGTTTGCTTCATTGTTTGCAACGTGATCGAGCTGATCTTCCATTCTTGCCGTAAAATCATAGCTCATCAGCTCGTTAAAGTTTTCTTCTAAACGATCGTTGACAATTTCACCCATTTTTTCCGCGTAGAAGCGGCGATTCTCAACCCGCACATAACCACGATCCTGAATGGTGGAAATGATTGAAGCATAAGTAGATGGGCGGCCAATACCCCGTTTTTCCAGCTCCTTAACCAGTGACGCCTCACTAAAGCGCGCCGGTGGCTTAGTAAAATGCTGGCTTGGGAGCAGTTTTTGTAAATCAAGGCCCGTCCCTACTTCCACGATAGGCAAAGTACGGTCATCATCTCCTTTACGCAAGGCAGGCATAACTTTTGTCCAGCCATCAAAACGTAAGGTACGGCCTTTTGCCCGCAATTCGAAATCGCCGGCCTGAACAGTCAGTGTGGTTGAATCGTATTTTGCCGGAGTCATCTGACAGGCAATAAACTGGCGCCAGATAAGCTGATACAATTTCTGGGCATCAGCTTCCATATCTTTCAGTGCTTCAGCCATAATCTCAACATTAGACGGCCGGATAGCTTCATGGGCTTCCTGCGAATTCTCTTTGCTGCTGTAAATATTGGCTTCTTTAGGCAGATATTTATCACCAAAGTTATCACTGATGTAACCGCGCACCATGCTCAAAGCATCCTGACTCAGATTGGTAGAATCAGTACGCATATAAGTAATGTGGCCTGCTTCATATAATTTCTGAGCCATCATCATGGTTTTCTTTACGCCAAAGCCTAACCGGGTACTAGCAGCCTGTTGCAGTGTAGAAGTAATAAACGGCGCACTTGGCTTACTTGACGTTGGACGATCTTCACGGTCGGTGATCTTATAACTGGCTTTTTCAAGTAAAGAGACGGCGGCCTGAGTCTGTTGAGCGTTAACTGGCTTAAATGGTTTACCCTCTTTATGGGTAACTTCCATATGGAGCTCAACGCCCCCTTTAGCCATGAGATCCGCATATATCTGCCAGTATTCTTCCGGAACGAAGGCTTTAATTTCCCGTTCACGATCAACAATAAGACGGACAGCTACGGATTGAACACGGCCAGCAGACAGCCCTCTGGCAACCTTTTTCCACAATAACGGTGAAACCATGTAACCAACCACGCGATCCATAAAACGGCGCGCCTGTTGTGCATTAACACGGTCAAGATTCAACTCACCCGGCTTATCAAAAGCCTGAGTAATCGCGTTTTTGGTAATTTCATTAAAAACAACACGGCTGAAACGTGTATCGTCTCCGCCAATGACTTCCCGCAAATGCCAGGCAATGGCTTCACCTTCGCGATCAAGGTCCGTTGCCAGATAAATATGCTGTGCTTTTTCAGCCAGTGTTTTCAGCTCTGCTACCACTTTTTCTTTGCCGGGCAAGATCTGATAATTCGCTTCCCAGCCATGGTAAGGGTCAACTCCCATTCGGTTAACCAGCGCTGTTTTCTCATCTTTTTTAGTTTTCTTTTTATTCTTATCGGTAGATGAGCTCGAACTCTTTTGACTCGTTGTACCACTGGTCGGCAAATCACGGATATGACCAACGCTGGATTTCACAACGTAGTCATTACCCAGATATTTATTGATTGTTTTGGCTTTTGCCGGGGACTCCACTATAACAAGAGCTTTACCCATAGTTACCTTTACCTAATTATCTTCTTTTCAGATGGCGAAAATTACGAAGTTATGTTGCGGTATATAAAATAGATCTCTTTTTATATTGCGATAGATTCGCAAGATATCAACTAATTTTTATCCCAGACTTTCGCTCAAACACCAAACCCTTTGAAATATATGAGATATTTTATACATAAACGCATACCATGCAATGACATGGCCTAACAGTTGTAAACAAAATCTTCCATCTGCATGACGAAAAGCCCACACTGTACCTGATAAAAAACGATGCGCAACAACTTATTTTTCTGGAAAGCAGAATAGGTGCAAACTAGAACACTTCCTGTCAAGCGGCAATTGCTGCTATAAAAACCAAATGAAATGATTAGGAAAATTATGATTTTTGTGCAAGGTAAACTATCTCTCAAGATAGTTCAGACAATATAAAGCAGGAAGAACTTTCTTAATTTATGGAGCGGATAATATGACAGTCATTCTGACCATGTCATACTATCCGCCATTAATGCAGATATATGTTATTGTTTAATCTATAGTTTACTGCATGTATCGCCAGATTTACTGTCAGAGCAGTGGCTTCTGGCCTCTTTGCCACCAGCGCATCAGCAATTTATCAGCACTTTCCATTGCGCTTCCCATAAAACGTTCCACTACACGCTTACGGCGGGAATAGCCGACTCCAATCACTTCACGGTGTTCAATTTGTGAAATCAGGAAATCATCACTGACACCAATTTCATCAATCAACCCAAGCTCTTTTGCCTGTGTGCCATACCAATACTCACCTGTCGCGACTTTATCGACTTCCAGTGCAGGACGATGATCATGAATGAACGATTTGAATAAGTTATGTGTTTCATTCAATTCTTCCCGGAATTTCTGCCGTCCCTGTTCGGTATTTTCTCCCAACATGGTCAGAGTACGTTTATATTCGCCTGCTGTATGCAATTCGATATCAACATCATTTTTCTTCAGTAACCGATGGATGTTTGGTAATTGCGCGACTACACCAATTGAGCCAATGATGGCAAAAGGCGCAGCAATAATACGATCAGCCACACATGCCATCATATAACCACCACTTGCTGCCACTTTATCTACCGCGATTGTCAGTCTGATACCTTTGTTTTTCAGACGAGCCAACTGAGATGCAGCAAGCCCGTAACCATGCACCACACCACCTGGGCTTTCCAGACGTACCAGAACTTCGTCATTTTTATCAGCGACAGCCAGAACCGCGCTGATCTCTTCACGCAGAGAATCGACTTCATGGGCATCCATACTGCCCTTGAAGTCAAGCACATAAAGGCTGCTTTTCGGTTCGCTCTTCAGGCCGCTTTTTGCCTCAGCCTTTTTCTGCTTGGCTTCACTTTTTTGCTGTTTTTTCTGCTCCTTCTGCCAGATTTTCAGCTCTGCCTCACTCATTCGAGCCTGCTGCATCTGACGTTGTTTTTCCTTATAAGTTTCACCAAGATTGGTCAGGCGCAATTCGCCTTTGTGCATTGTCTTACGCACACCAACTCCAATACAAAATACTACCAGAACGACGACTGCCAGGACGATAGTCACTACTTTTGCCAAGAACAGTCCGTATAGAGAAACATACTCCACAGATCCACCTTTCTTCATTAATGATGAACAATATATATTTCATTTTAACCAAAAACCTGAAACAGTGCTCTAACAGTTTATCTTGCTTCTGTTCCGTCAAATCTACTTCAGAAAAAATAATTAATGTAATTTATCTATTTTCACAAAAAAGAAAACAGATAAACTTTTGTCAATTTGACGAAAACACGAAGTTTTGTTCTGATAAGACGTAATGTGCTACACCTATCTACCCGCCAGATTTAAAAACTGTTTATAGAAGAGAATCAGATGTTAGATTACCAACCAAAGAATGACCTGCTGCAACAAAAAATCATTTTAGTCACTGGTGCCAGTGATGGTATTGGCCGTGAAGCTGCACTAACTTATGCCCGACATGGTGCACAGGTTATTTTGCTTGGACGCACAACGGCAAAACTGGAAGCGGTTAAACAGCAAATCGAAAATGAAGGCGGCTTACCTGCGGCTATTTATACGATGGATCTTTTAACTGTGACGGCTAATGAATGCCAGACTTTTGCTGACGAACTGGCACGGCATTATCCCCATCTGGATGGCGTATTACATAACGCAGGTTTATTGGGGGTTGTCGCGCCCATCACAGAACAGCCCGTCCAACTTTGGCATGATGTGATGCAGGTGAATGTCAATGCCACATTTATGCTGACTCAGGTACTGATCCCACTACTATTGAAATCCCCCCGGGGTTCTTTGGTATTTACCAGTTCCAGTGTGGGACGTGAAGGCAGAAGTGGCTGGGGAGTTTACTCTGTTTCCAAATTCGCTACAGAAGGTCTGATGCAGGTTTTAGCACAGGAATATCAGGGAACATCCCTGCGGGTTAATTGCATTAATCCGGGTGGAACCCGTACCAGTATGCGTGCCAGTGCATTCCCTGATGAAAATTCCGCCAAATTAAAAACACCTGCCGATATTATGCCCGTTTATCTTTACTTGATGGGAGATGACAGCCAGCATGATTCAGGTATCAGTTTTGATGCACAACCGGGCCGCAAAGCGGGACCAGCCGAATAATGACAAGAGATAACAGCCAGTACCAAAAAAGGCAGCAACGCCTGAAAGAAAAAGTCGATGCCCGCATCGCTGCCGCACAACAAGAGCGCGGTATCGTTATGGTTTTCACTGGCAATGGAAAAGGGAAAACCACGGCTGCATTCGGGACTGTCACCCGTACCGTTGGTCATGGCCAACGTGTTTGCGTTATCCAGTTCATCAAAGGGACATGGGAAAACGGAGAAAAAAATCTGCTGGAAAAAAACGGGGTCGAGTTTCATGTTATGGGAACTGGATTCACCTGGGAAACCCAAAATCGGGAAACAGATATTCACGCCTGTCATTCAGTATGGCAACATGCTTTAAGATTGTTATCCGATCCTTCAATCCAGCTTATTGTGCTTGATGAACTCACGTATATGGTCAGTTATGGGTATCTGGAACTTAGCGAAGTTCTGACAGCACTGAAACAGCGTCCTGCCAGCCAGTCAGTTATTATTACCGGACGAGGTTGTCACCGTGAGTTGCTTGAATTTGCCGATACCGTGACAGAAATGCGGCCGGTCAAACATGCTTTTGATGCGGGAATCAAAGCCCAGAGAGGCATCGATTGGTAAATAATATGGCTGGTAGAAATCATTGAGTGATAAGAGCCGCTGTTTGAAAGCGCAATAAGCGCTAACAGCGGCCTGCAAAGATTAACGGCCTTTAGGTGTCGTTTTTCTTCCTGTGTTCTGGCGGGAACTACTTGCAGGACGTTTTCCTGCCGGGCGAGAAGCTACCTGAGCATGTCGCCTTACTGCACGACGGATCTGATTGGCTTTGAGACGGCGCTGGTCGCGTTCAACCGCAACTTTGGATACAGTCTCTTCATTCAGCTCAACCAGCTGACGCAAATAGTTAGTCTGTTCCAGACCTAATTCAGTCCAGCCACCACGAGGTAAACCTTTCGGCAGATCAATATCACCATAACGAACGCGGATCAAACGGCTGACCTGCACGCCAACGGCTTCCCATAAACGTCTGACTTCGCGGTTACGCCCTTCCGTCAGAGTAACGTTATACCATTGGTTGATACCTTCCCCACCTTTAAACGAAATCGTCTTAAATGAAGCCGGGCCATCTTCCAACTGGACACCTTGTGTCAGTTGGCGCAGTTTTGCATTATCGACTTCACCAAAAACACGAACCGCATATTCACGTTCAACTTCACGGCTTGGGTGCATCAGACGGTTTGCCAGCTCGCCATCTGTTGTAAACAGCAACAGGCCACAAGTATTGATATCCAGACGCCCAACGGCAATCCAGCGCGCATCCTGCATTTTCGGCAAACGGTCAAAGACTGTCGGACGACCTTCCGGATCATGGCGGGTACACAACTCACCTTCAGGTTTATAGTAGGCCAGAACACGGCAAACTGTTTTTTGTGACTCTTTGATATTTAAGATCCGACCGTCAAAGCGAATTTTTGTGCCGGGCTTAACTTCAATACGATCACCCAACGTTGCGATCTTGCCATCAATGCTAATGCGACCCTGTTGAATATATCCTTCAATCTCACGGCGGGAGCCATGACCAGAACGCGCAAGAATTTTTTGTAACTTTTCTGTTTTATCGCTCATTGAGCAACCTCTGCTGTCGCCTTCACAGGCGTCGTATAATAAAAAAATAATAAAGTGGTTATCTTATAAAAAGGGCGTTACATCACCTTCGCCTTCGCGAAGAACCACTGGTGAATCCTCGGTTAAATCCACTACCGTTGTCGGTTGCTGCCCAAGATAGCCACCGTGAATGATTAAATCAACCTGTTTACCCAGCGCATCTTTAATCTCTTCCGGATCAGATTCCGCAAAATCATTTCCGGGTAAAATCAGACTACATGACATAAGAGGCTCACGCATTGCCTCTAACAGAGCTAATGCGATAGGGTTGGATGGAACACGCAGCCCTATCGTCTTACGTTTTTCATTCATTAAACGGCGCGGCACTTCTTTTGTCGCCTGCAGAATAAATGTGTAATTACCGGGTGTATTATTCTTAATTAGCCGGAATGCCTGATTACTCACATGGGCGTAAGTCGCAATTTCTGATAAATCACGACATACCAGCGTAAAATTGTGCCGTCCATCCAGTTGACGAATTCGGCATATACGGTTCATTGCGTCCTTGTTTTCGAGGCAGCAGCCAATAGCATAACCTGAATCAGTAGGATAAATGACAACTCCGCCCTTTTTTAGTACTTCCACACTCTGGTCAATAAGACGCGCCTGTGGATTATCAGGGTGGATATAAAAAAACTGGCTCATAACAATAACCTCTACTTCTATGCAGCTCCGCTCTGTGACCAATCGTGCCATATCGGTACAACATCACCGGGTAACCACAAATTACGACCAAGTTCTATCCATGAACAAGGCTGGTGAAAATCCGACCCTAATGATACTTTCAGCCCATATTCTCTTGCCAGTTGACCAAGTTGTTGCCTTTCATTAGGTGCTTGTTGGCATTGTGCAACTTCCATTGCATCACCACCATGTTGTTTAAACCAGATAATCAAGCGTTTCAGCCATTTCATTGACAAACCATATCTACCGGGATGAGCAATCACTGCCTGTCCTCCGGCCTGATGAATGGTTTCAACTGCCTGCTCGATTGTACACCATTGAGGCGGAACATAACCGATTTTTCCTTTCGCCAGATATTTTTTGAAAACCCGCTGAATTGTCGGCTCGATTCCCGCCTCAATCAGGTAACGGGCGAAATGACCACGAGTGACCTGCCCGCCATTGGCTAGCCGGGATGCACCTTCCCAAGCACCGGGAATACCTGCTTTAGCTAACCGATGCCCAATTTCAATGCCACGCTCTTTTCTTAAATTAACCTGATTAGACAGGAATGATTTTAAGGCAACGGAGTTAATATCAACATTTAACCCAACAATATGAATTTCCATATTTTGCCATAACGTTGAAATTTCAACGCCGGAGATTAACGTCATAGGCAACTGATTCTGCCTAATATGGTTTAAAGCCGCCGGAATACCTGCCGTTGTATCGTGATCCGTAATTGCCAGTACATGAATGCCCATGGAAATCGCTCTGTCCACGAGCTGCTCAGGTGATAAAACGCCGTCTGAAGCAGTCGTATGACTATGTAGATCATAGCGTTTTGTCATTTCACTGATGGCTTCAGTCATTGTTCTTTACCTGTGTGTTGGATGAAAAGCAGGCGCACTGTCTATCAGCTATCAGGCGATATGACGTACAAAGCGGGAATGATACCACAGTGATGGCAATTACAGGGGCTAAATACCGAATAGACTTCGTTATTTAGATGAAAAAGAGAAACCCTATCGAACTATGATAGTCGTATCAGATTCGATAGGGTCGAAATAACATGGCTATTCACTGTACCTATTTTTATCAAATCGTAGCAATAAAAAGATAAGGCATTTATCTCATATATCGACGATAACAAAACTTGCTTTCAGCCTGAATGGGTTTCCCACAAAATGTTCCAGAACTAGAAACTGTTAATTTGTACCAACCGAAATGTTCAAGGTTTACATCAAAACTCCAGTACCCCTTATCATCAGCACTTGTGCTACCTGAACTAACATTTCCTGATATCATTGTTTCGCTAGCTCTATGACACATATAACTCCTTCCATAATCAAGGATATCATATGACACTTCCATTTTCGGTTGTGAATACCCCCCTATAGGCACATCTATTGGAGAACGATATGCAGAAAAAATCCCCCCATCTACTGGTTGGGAGATACTCAAAATAGCCGCATTCACATTACCTACTTTCTTATTTTCATAGGTATGACCATTTACAGTAATAGTCTGCTTCGCTTTTACCTGATACATTCCCGGCGCTACATTCTCCAGAGTGCAGCTCCATGAACCATCCGTTGTTGAAACTTGTACAGGGCCGCATTTATAGGCATTGCCACCTACTGATAAAGAAATATCAGCACTCTTTGTTGCTGTTCCTGCAATTGGAATAGAAATAGTTTCATCCGGGGCTGTACATATAGGAGCTGCCGTAGGATTAATCGTAATATCGCGCATATAAATCACATCAAAATTGCGTATTACCGGCTTCCCTGATGCCACATTATCTACCCATTGCTGGGCCTTGAGCTTATATGAGCCCGGAATCGATTCCATTACCGGACAAGACCAACTCTGATATTCATCAACATAAACACTACAACTCAGCGTGTCTGCAACCAGTGTGTCTGAAATATGTACGGTGATAAGAGCACCGGCCTGTCCTTTACCGGTGATGGTATAGGTTGGCGTTGTGATTTGCTCCCCTTCTTCAGGTGTCAGTATGCGCATTTGCAAATTATCCCCATAGCGCACCTTAAAACTCCGATTCACATGGGAGCCGGCATCATCCACCACTGTCGCATGATAATCTCCCGGCACAGAACTATAAGGCCCGCATGTCCATGTATAGTTATGTTTATTGAGCTTCGCGGAGCACTCATCATGACCAGCGAATGCTTTGACTGTCACTGAGTTAACATTCTCCTGCATCGTGCCACTAAAAGTATATGAAGGGGCTTTTATAACTTCGTCTTCTTTAGGAGACTGTACTGTTAGTGCATCTTCTCCTACATAAAATGCCACTTTTGCTGTAGATTGCTTCACCTTATCCAAAAAGGCTGTTGCTACCAATTTTTTTTCTCCTTTGACGGAGGTATCTAACCCGCTAATTCCTTGCCAATGCCCCTTATCATCTACAGTGATGCCATGCTGACAAACCTGCGACAACTCTTTTGTATCCAGACATACTACTGTTCCCGGTACTCCGGTACCCGTTGGCAGGATATTTGCGAGGTACTTATATAAACCACCGTTATGTGGTCGCGTGATAGCGACTGATTTAGTCGTTTTAGTCTGGACTTCAAAAGAAACAGATGAATGTGAATTTTGTGTATCATCAATAAACTGCTGTGCGGATACAGTATATTTCCCCTCTTCCGGGTGATAAGGCCCACAAGACCATTTACCTGATTCATCAACAGTGGTAATACAATCTTTAGCATTACCAAACCCTTTGATGTATATATTCGCATTCTCTTCCCCCGTTCCTTCAATCATAAAAGGGAGAGTTGTTATTTTTGCGCCATGAGTAGGGTGAGTAATATCTATCTTTGTTTTAGCGACGACATATCTACGAGTAACCTCAGAAGTCCTTTCATAATTGCCCCCAAACTCCGTCGATTCTGTTTCTTTATACTGAGCCGCATATATATAAAACGTCCCTTCACTTGATGCTAATAATGCAGGTTTATTAGGACAAGCCCATTTCCCTTTTGAATCCACAGTAGCAGAACAGATCATTCCCTCATTAGACCTCGGGAGTGTCATGTTTTTGGGTGGTAGAAAATCTTTTGCCCCAGTAACGATAATTAATTGATTAGGGCTTCCCTGACCTTCGATGGATATCCCGTCATCTAGCCTATATTGAGCTCCCTTGGCAGGCGAGGTAATACGTATAGGGACAGTAAAATGCCAGGTAATAGGATCTCCGACATGTGCCTTATTGTGAGTTTCCTGCAATTTAATCGTATAAGTATCTCCACCTGAAATAGCATCAGGCTGAATAACCAAATTCCAAAAGAAGCCAAGACCAGTACTGAATGGAGAGTTAGCTAATGAAGACACACCGCCAAAAATTGCTCCGAATATATCACCGAGAAAACCACCAAAACCACCACCTCCTCCACCTCCTCCGGAACCACTTAATGAGCCAGAAAGGCGAATTGGATTATCCGGATCAACAGTTGAGTTATCTTTAGGATTCTCTACTTCAAATTTTTTCTTGTCCGGATCATCCGGGTCATCCGGATCATCATCTTCAATAATCAAGCGTGTAGTATCTTTAGCGACAACTTTACCTTCGTTCATTAGTTCAGCAATTATTTCATAAGTTCCTACAGGAAAAATGATTGGATCTCTACACTCCCAATTACCATTGTCACTTACAACAGCACCGGTACAAATAGTCGTCTCTGTAGCCAGTTTTTGGTTATTCCCCTCCGATTCAGATAAAGAAGGATCTATTTTACGCCTTTTAACATCAACCTCATCGCCGGGAACATTAGAACTCCCTGACACATAACTTGGCGTTCCTTCTGTAATCGTCTCTCCTTTGGAGGGTGTTTCAGTCTTAATGTCAGGTGTTTTTATTACAAAATAAGTTTTGTCAACAGATGAAATATTCCAATATTTCCTAAATTCCTTCAGCCCGACAGGATGATATTTATCTGCCACTTCGATATAGTAAGTCCCATCTTTTAATTGATAATCTGGTAATTTAATAACCCAAGTAGGTGGACTACCTTCTAGTGGAATAGGCAAAAATTTATGAGTTCCATCTAATGTTATCGGAGAGTATGTTTCTTTACCCTTATCTTTCATGTAGATAGAATATTCGGATGGTAAAAGAATATCACCATTTGGCCAGGTATATTCACTTCTATCACCTCCATCGCCTTTAAATTCCCGACTACTTTGATTTGAAGGATCTATCGGTACTGGGTTTTCATCCGTAAATTTATATCCTTCCCTAAACGCCGGGGATAAATAGCCTCCTTGTAATTGTTCTCTATTCCAGAAAACTTGATCAAGTGGATCAATATGGTCAATTTTCTGTGTTATATAAATATTAAAACGTCTCAGTTCATTACTTGGTTCATCTATTTTGTGGTTAAGCATATACTTTTTACCGGCATAATCATTACCACAATCAAAATATAAGTAATCAAAAAAACAAAAAGATTTAGCTAAATTATTCAATTCCAACTGAAAAGGAATCATTTTTCCATACTGTTTTCCCTGGCTAACTTTAATACTTGGTCTTTTTATTTCTTTAGGCTGAAATAATATATTAACTTGATCATAAAGATGCACTCCATCTGTTTCTTGCCTTGCTGTGATTTTATAATTCCATTTTATTTCCCCAACGGGATTTTCAATTTCTTCAAGATCCTTTCTTATAGTGCATGACCAAATCCCATAATCTGTCGTTTTTATTAGCTTATTTTTGGAAATACCATAACATAAATCATCTTGAGTATATTTAATATTATTTATATTAGATTGCAGTATAAGCCGCACTTCTGACTCAGGATCAGCATACCCACGTATTGTAAAACCCTTTGTAAATACAGTTGACTTATCTACTGGGTAAACAATACCAAATTCCTTTGAAATAGAAGATATTTTTGCTTGCACGTTATCTTCTCTCCATGGTGTAGTTTTAGACAAACTATCTGCTGATTCCTTAGCTATAATCGTTACATTTTTCTCTTCTTCTTTATTAATTCCCTCAGTGAAAAACTCACTATTCGGGATACTACATGTCCAATTACCTTCACGACTAGTAACATCGTTACATTTAAATGTTTTGCTGGGAGCGTTATTAATAGAATAAATAAGTTCTATTGAGCTTTTTGGCCTTCCCCATCCCTTAACAATAATATCTTTCCCTCTCTTTTTCAAATGACCATTCCAGTCTGGATTTTCAATCCAGATCTGTTTCATATTCTGAGAAAACCATTTTCCAGGAGAAAAGCCATCGATAAAACTTATCTTATTATGTTTTCCTGTCGCATCTGAAACTACAAAAAATGGATAATAACTATTATGAGCACCCTCCTCTTTTACACTAGCCACATCAAGCCCAAAGGAAGTAACACCAATAATAGAGTCATTCCAAATAATCGGACCGCCAGAATCACCAGTTTGTGCAACTCCAGAATTTAACCCTTCTTTTTCATTTGCCTTTGCAATTAATCCATTACCATTAAAATAATCAAAAGCAGGAGAGACAATGATAATATCAGCACGATATTGCTTGTTACCCTTATTTTCCTGTTGTTGCCCTGATGTTTTATCAATTCCCCTATTTCCATATCCATAGACATCAGCATAATAATATTTACTATTTATTTTTTCATAAGCTTCATCATAACTGAAAAAACGACGAACTCGACCATATTTCCCATCCAATGCTAATGGCTTATCCAGCTTTAAAATTGCCAAATCATGTTGAACAGTCCCAAATTGCCCAGTAATATCCATCGGTATAAAACCAGAGATAGATGCCGTCATTTTTTTACCATTTGGACTAACTACATAATAGCCTCTAGCTTTCTCTTCTTTACAATGTGCCGCAGTCAAAACATACTCTGGTGCAATCAATGAACCTGAACATATACTAGTTCCTTCATGATTTTTAATATTTTTATTAATATAGTAGATATCAACCACCCAAGGTTTACATTTGTCGCTGCTAATATCCTTACAACTTTCCTCTCCTCCTGCAATAGTTTTCAAGGGGGGAGATTTAAATTCACTTTCAGCAAGTGAATGATTAAAATGTAATAAAAACAATAATAATATAAATATAGTTCTGACACTAATCATTCCAATCTCCTTAAATATTAAGGCGATGATTAATTCTGAGCAATGCAATCCATCCCTCGATCGCTACCGGTGCATTTGAGCATTTTTTCTCCCCTACTTTTATAAACACGATCATCAGATATTTCTTCAAAGGTAAAAATATACTCTCCTCTATTTGCATAATTATTATATCCATATTTCCAGTCACCATTTTCATCAGATTCAACTGTTTTTAAATAGCCAAACACATCAAGTGATATTTCAACCTCCACATTTAAATATATTTCTTCATGATCAATAGTTGGCATCGCTGTTCCACTAAACTCCGTAAAAACACCGTCATATTTAGGTACTACAGAAAAAATTTTAGAGCTAAGTATGACCACTTCATCATTCTCATTGGTAAGAAGATTACCGGATGGATCTTTGCCAACAGCTTTAATGGTGATGAAGCCCATTGGTACATCCTGAGCTTCATAGCTCCAATTACCATTAGCAAAGCTGGCAGGCGACTGTGAAGACTCAGAAGCACCAGTACCATATGATACATAGACGGAGATCCCGTCATTTACCGTACCTGTAATTGGAATATTTTGTGTATTTTCAGTACCTGATGAAACTCGTTCCTCTTTTTCAGGCTTCGTTATTTTCACAGAACACGCTTGCGTAGAATAACTCACTTCTTTTTTACCCGGCATTCCTCCGGGTAAGAGAGATTGATGAGTAGCCTGCAATTCTGATGAAGGATCAGAGACCCGTACTTTATAATTAATAGAACAAACAGCCTCTAAACCTTCCAGACTCCATTCACCTGTATCTGTATCAACATTGGGCGTATAACTTTTTGCTGGTGAATAAATAGACCCATCACGGTTATACCCCGTAATTTGAACCTGCATATGTTTTTCATCATCAGCTGTATCGCTATTTATCCGACCCGATAAGCTGTATTTTCCGGGAGGAATAATTTGCCCATCCTGCATTGAGGTAATCGTTTCTCCACATATGGGACCATTAAACGTTACCCCTGAGTTTCCCATACCAGAAATACTCACAGTGCCGGTAATACCGCACGGCATCCAGAGATGTGCTGTCCAATTATCACCATCACCTGTAGGCTGGGTTGAATAACTGTTGCTATCGAAACTGGTAACAAGCTCAGGCCAGCTTCCATCTTCAGTACGGCCTGTTCCTGAAACAGTAATATAGTTATTGCCAACGGTGGAATTAGGTTTCGGGCTGGTTATCTTTGCCGGGCAACTTTGTACAGAATAATTGACTTCTGGTAGACCCGGCATTCCCGATGTATCAATATAGCCTGAAGACACAGATGAAGAAGCTTTATACTTAATGGAACAAACAGCCTCTATATCTTCCAGACTCCATCGACCTGTATTCGTATCAACAGTCGGCGTATAATTCTTTGTTGGTAAATAAATCGACCCATCACGGTTATAACCCGTAATTTTAACCTGCATACGTTTTGATTCATCAATCGTATCGCTATTCACCAGACCAGATAAACTGTATTTTCCAGCAGGAATAGTTTGCCCATCCTGCATTGAAGTAATTGTTGCACCACACCAAGGACCATATAACATTATAGTAGTATAAACTACGTCTTTAATTTGAATGTCACTCTTGATATAACAAGGCCACCAGATTTGCGCCATCCAATTATCACCATCACCTGTAGACCGAGTTGGATAAGTTTCACTCCAAACAAAGGCGTAAATCTCAGGTAAGCTTCCATCTTTATTGAGCCCTTTCCCTAAAATTGTAGTATAGTTGTTGCTTAACTGTGTTCCCGATTTAGGAGATGTAATTCTTGACGACTCCCAGTTTTTATCATCTTTTATAGTAATAGTGATGTTATAATCGTTTGTAATAGGTGTTCCATCGTTATTTAAACAATCATTCCCACCACAATCGACAGATACCTCTAACCCACATCCTCTTTTCGTATCAACATGGTAAAACCAACCCATCCCTGGGCCGAGGAGCGCGAACGGATTATAAGAAAAAGTCAAATCAACATAGCAACTTTTATATTCTTTATTATTAAAATAAGTTGTTGCTGTCCAACTAATGCTTTTTGCTACTTGAGAACATACAGGAAAAGAAAAAACGCTGTTTCTAATTTCAATTTGTTCTGTTTTTTCGTCCCCTGCCTGCAAATCAATACTTTTTTCTCCTGAGTTATACATACAATGATCGTCGTTTCGATAAAGATTTAATTTATCATATTTACTCGCGTTCTTAATTGTTAAATTGTAATAAGAAGAAGGAGGTACTAAAAATGGCTTTCCTTTCGGTTTATCTTGGTTATTTATCTTATAGGGAACAATAACATTTTTATCTAAATCAATTGCACTAGAGTTATGAAAAAAAGTTGTAATAATAAAAAACAACATGGCATATAAGTTTATTTTTTTCATAAGATAATAGCTCATTAAAAAATAATGCCGTTGATGAAAAACAACAGAAGTAATTCACAATAAATTCATAAAGAGCAAAATTCAATCAATTGTGTTTATAAAAAATGAGCCATCTGTTATAGATTTAAGCTACTGATCGATATAACCCATTCAATATACACCGAAGAAAAATACATCAAAAAAACGGTTGACAAGCAAACAAGGAACCAGTTTACTAGTACGCAAGATTTACTTGTTGAACACATATAACTAACACTCTACTTTAACAAGGCACTTACGATGATCACACTTATGAAAGCAGCTCAAAATATGCGTTGGTGGCCCAGCTTCCCATTCAGGGCGGTTGAGTAGCACACATAAGTCGAGATCCAAAGTGCCAATAACCCGCCCTGAAAAGCGGGTTTTTTTATACCAATTTTCTGTAGAAAATGATAACAAAAGAGGTGGGTATGATGGGTAAAGAATTTAATATTTCAGTAAATCAACGAGAGACAGTCTACCAGTCTGATCCAACGTTGCTTTTCAATGAGTTATGTAATAACCGGCCAGCAACATTATTGTTAGAATCAGCAGAAGTTAACAGTAAGAACGCTATCAAAAGCATGCTGATTATTGATAGCGCTATGCGTATTACCGCTAATGGCCGACAGGTTGATTTTGCAGCGTTAACTGAAAATGGCAAAAATCTGCTGCCCATCTTAGCCGGCCTACTATCAGACAAAGCTCAGATCACTCTCGAAGCACACATTCTTCAGGCTCAATTTCCTGCTATTAAGGAAAATTTAGATGAAGACAGCCGTTTAAAAGCCGATTCTGTTTTTGATGCATTACGTGCTCTGACTCAATTATCCACCCTAACTGAAGATTCTGATGCCATTTTTTCAGGCGGATTATTTTCCTATGATTTAGTAGCAGAATTTGAACAGCTTCCCATACTCAAAACCTCTCAGCGCTGCCCAGATTTCTGTTTTTATCTGGCAGAAACCATGATGGTGATCGACCATCCGCGCCAGCACGCCATGTTGCAAACAACACGATTTGGTGAATCAAAAGCAGAAGAACAGCGCCTTAACGAGCGTTTATCTGCACTGGAAAACATCATTGCTAAGCCTCGTCAACCCTTAACGCCCGTAACATTACCGGTTATACAAATTTCCTGTAACCGCAGTGATGAACAGTATGCCGATATCGTTCAGCAATTACAGGGTTTTATCCGGCGGGGTGATATATTTCAGGTCGTTCCATCCCGGCGTTTCACGTTGCCCTGCCCAGCACCACTGAATGCGTATCACACCCTGAAAAGACTCAATCCAAGCCCGTATATGTTTTTCATGCAGGATCAGGATTTTTGCCTGTTTGGTGCTTCCCCTGAAAGTGCCCTTAAATATGATGCCGACAGCCAGCAAATTGAAATTTATCCAATCGCGGGCACACGCCCCCGTGGACGCAATGCCAGTAGTGAACTAAATGCAGATCTGGATAGCCGGCTTGAACTAGAAATGCGTACCGATGCTAAGGAATTATCCGAACATATCATGCTGGTTGATTTAGCCCGTAATGACATAGCGCGTATTTGTGAACCAGGTAGCCGCTACGTTGCTGATTTAATGAACGTTGATCGCTATTCATTTGTTATGCATCTTGTTTCCCGGGTGGTCGGTACACTGCGCCACGATCTGGATATTTTCCATGCCTATCAGGCCTGTATGAATATGGGAACACTGACAGGTGCGCCGAAAGTCCGGGCAATGCAACTTATTGCGCAATATGAGAATGAACGTCGGGGCAGCTATGCCGGGGCAGTGGGTTATTTCACCGGTAAAGGGGATTTTGACACATGCATTGTGATTCGTTCTGCCTATGTAGAAAACGGAGAAGCAACGGTTCAGGTCGGAGCCGGTATCGTTCTGGATTCCGTTCCACAATCCGAAGTTCAGGAAACCCAGAGCAAATCCAGAGCTGTCATTCACGCTATCGCTCAGGCTCATAACACAGAGGTAACATTCTGATGGCAAATATTCTTCTGATCGATAATGTTGACTCTTTTACCTACAATCTTGTGGATCAACTACGCTGTGGGGGTCATCAGGTTGTTATCTACCGTAATACGGTATCCGTCGAGATAATCATGGCTCAACTGGAAAACATAGCATCACCATTACTGATGCTATCTCCGGGCCCCGGAAAACCTTCAGAAGCCGGGTGTATGCCACAATTACTTCAGCAGGTTATCGGTAAAATCCCCGTGATCGGTATCTGCCTCGGGCATCAGGCCATTATCGAAGCCTATGGTGGCAATATCTCAGCCGCCAGTGAAATTCTGCACGGTAAATCAACATTAGCGGCTCATGATGGGCTGGCTATGTTTTCCGGTTTACCTAACCCGCTTCCCGTTGCCCGTTATCACTCTCTGGTGGGTGTAAATATTCCGGCAACACTGATTGTTTCCGCTTATTGTCACGATACAGTAATGGCAGTTCGTCACGACGAGAACAGAGTTTGTGGATTCCAGTTTCACCCTGAATCCATCCTGACAACACAGGGAACCCGCTTACTTGAGCAAACACTGGCATGGGCACTGAATTCACAGGAATCGGGGCAATAAAAGGGAGGGTGGGAAAATGCAATTAATTTTAGAAAAACTATTTAGTGCCCAGGCACTGACCCAGCAAGAAAGCCAAAAACTTTTTACTGCTATTATTTGTGGCGAGCTGAGTGAGCCTCAACTCGCGGCCGTATTAATCAGTATGAAACTGCGCGGTGAACAGCCTCAGGAAATTGCCGGGGCTGCACAGGCACTATTAGCCAATGCATCTCCATTTCCACGCCCTGACTACCCTTTCTGCGACATCGTCGGAACAGGTGGTGACGGAACAAACAGCATCAATATCTCCACAACCAGCGCTTTTGTTGCCGCATCCTGCGGCCTTAAAGTGGCAAAGCATGGCAATCGCAGCATTTCCAGCCGTTCAGGGTCATCTGATTTACTGGCTGAGTTTGGTATCGCACTCAATGCCAGTGCTGAAGAATCCCGTCGGGCTCTGGATGAAATCAGTATCTGCTTTCTGTTTGCTCCGCAGTACCACAGCGGATTTCGCCATGCAGTTAATGTTCGCCAGCAACTGAAAACCCGTACTTTGTTCAATGTACTTGGTCCGTTAATCAATCCTGCTCGCCCTCCTCTTGCCCTGATTGGTGTTTACAGCCCGGAATTGGTGAACCCTATTGCTCAGACATTACAGGTATTGGGGTTTCAGCGTGCTGCGGTCGTACATAGCGGCGGCATGGATGAAGTCGCTTTACACGCTCCGATTCAGGTTGCTGAACTTAACTGTGGTGAAATTATCCAATATCAGTTAACAGCAGAAGATTTTGGGCTGCCAAATCACCCGATATCATCACTCAGCGGAGGAACACCGCAAGAAAATCGCCATATGACGAGCTTATTATTACAAGGGCAAGGTAAAAAAGCGCATGTCGATGCGGTGGCTGCCAATGTTGCTCTTTTAATGAAAATACATGGTCAGGAAGATTTACGGCAAAATACACAACAGGCATTGGACACGATTTACAGTGGCCGGGCCTATGAAAAAGTGATCGCACTAGCAGCAGGGATTTAATCATGAAAAGTAATGTATTACAGAAAATCGTTGAAGATAAGGCGTTATCTCTCATCACCCGCAAGGCTGAACAGCCGCTGGAGAGTTTTCTGGATGCTGTTGTACCGAGCCATCGCCGGTTTTATCAGGCACTGACTCACAAACAGACTGTTTTTATTTTGGAGTGTAAAAAGGCGTCTCCTTCAAAAGGTTTAATTCGGTCTGATTTTGACCCGGTACGCATTGCTAAAACTTACCAGCCTTATGCGGCTGCGATCTCAGTACTGACCGACGAAAAATATTTTCAGGGCAGTTATGATTTTCTCCGTATGGTTAGTGCAGCCGTACACCAACCTGTTCTGTGTAAAGACTTCATCATTGATCCCTATCAGGTTTATCTGGCCCGCTATTATCAGGCGGATGCTATCCTGTTGATGCTTTCCGTACTTGATGATGATACCTATCGCGAACTTTCCGCTCTGGCACATAGCCTTAATATGGGAGTATTAACGGAAGTCAGTAATGAAGCTGAACGCCACCGGGCAATTGCTCTGGGAGCAAAAGTCATTGGCATCAATAACCGTGACCTGCGCGATCTGTCCATCGATTTACAACGTACCCAAAAACTGGCCGCCGGTTTACCAAAAGAGACTATCGTTATTAGCGAATCAGGTATTCACAGCCACCAGCAGGTACGTGATTTAAGCCAGTTCGCTCACGGTTTTCTGATTGGCAGTGCTTTAATGGCTCAGTCCGATTTGGATCTGGCGTTACGACGATTGATTCTGGGTGACAACAAAATTTGTGGTTTGACCCGTCCACAGGATGCCAAAGCTG
Organism: Xenorhabdus sp. PB61.4; assembly: GCF_963894935.1. Classification (NCBI taxonomy): domain Bacteria; kingdom Pseudomonadati; phylum Pseudomonadota; class Gammaproteobacteria; order Enterobacterales; family Morganellaceae; genus Xenorhabdus; species Xenorhabdus sp. PB61.4. Next base: position 25,394 of record NZ_CAWQJR010000148.1, on the reverse strand, counting down.
CATTGCAGGCGGGAGCTGTTTATGGTGGCCTGATTTTTGCTGAAAAATCGCCACGCAGAATTAGCCAGCAACAAGCGCAACAAATTATTAATGAAGTTCCTTTATTATATGTTGGCGTATTCCAGAATCAGCCCGTTGATTTTGTCTGCCAGACTGCCCGGGCGCTTTCACTGACAGCCGTTCAATTACATGGTAATGAAGATCAGCCCTATATTGATGAACTTCGTTCTTTATTGCCGGAAAATTGTGAAATCTGGAAATCTGTTGATATGTCGAAAACTGAGGTATTTTCCGGTCTCTCCAATATTGATCACTTATTACTGGATAATGGTTTCGGCGGTACAGGAAAAACGTTTGACTGGAAATTAATTAATAAAGACTTTCAACATAACAGTGTTCTCGCGGGTGGTTTAAATGCTGAGAACTGTCGGCAGGCCGCCGCATTGGGTTGTTATGGACTGGATTTTAATTCCGGTGTCGAAATCCAGCCTGGGATTAAAAGCAGCCAGAAAATAAAACAAGTCTTCCAACAATTACGCTGCTACCCGTAATCTTTCAGATAACTAATATTCAGACAGAAAGTGGAAAATGAAAATAATGAGTAAATTAAATCCGTATTTTGGTGATTTTGGCGGGCAGTTCGTCCCCCAAATTCTCGTCCCTGCCCTTGATCAATTAGAAGAAGCATTTATCGAGGCAAAAGATGATCCTGAATTTCAGCAAGAATTTCATAACTTACTGAAAAACTATGCTGGTCGCCCAACGGCTCTAACGTTATGCCAGAATTTAACCAAAGGCACAAAAACCCGTTTATATCTGAAACGTGAAGATTTACTTCATGGCGGTGCACACAAAACCAATCAGGTATTAGGGCAGGCATTGCTGGCAAAGCGAATGGGAAAAGAAGAAATCATTGCCGAAACCGGTGCAGGTCAGCATGGGGTTGCAACCGCACTGGCGTGCGCCCTTCTGGGCTTAAAATGCCGTGTCTATATGGGTGCAAAAGATATTGAACGTCAGTCCCCCAACGTATTCCGTATGCGTCTTATGGGAGCAGAAGTCATTCCCGTTCACAGCGGGTCTTCAACACTGAAAGATGCCTGTAACGAAGCCATGCGTGACTGGTCCGGCAGCTATGATAAAGCGCATTATTTGCTTGGCACTGCTGCGGGCCCCCATCCTTATCCAACAATGGTACGTGAATTCCAGCGCATGATTGGTGAAGAAGCCAAAGCTCAGATTCTGGAAAAAGAAGGACGCCTGCCCGATGCAGTTATTGCCTGCATTGGTGGTGGTTCAAATGCTATCGGCTTATTTGCAGAATTTATTCCGGAAACTCATGTGCGCCTGATAGGTGTTGAACCCGCAGGGCATGGCATCGAAACCGGAGAGCATGGCGCACCATTAAAACACGGGAAACTGGGCATCTACTTTGGTATGAAATCGCCGATTATGCAGACAGAAGATGGGCAAATAGAAGAGTCATACTCCATTTCTGCCGGGTTAGATTTTCCTTCCGTCGGTCCCCAGCATGCCTACCTGAACAGCATCGGGAGAGCAGATTATGTTTCCATCACAGATGATGAAGCGCTGGATGCATTCAAGGCACTGTCACTAAACGAGGGAATTATCCCGGCTTTAGAGTCTTCACATGCCCTCGCTTATGCCTTGAAAATGATCCAGCAGGAGCCGGATAAAGAACAATTACTCATCGTTAATTTATCCGGTCGCGGCGACAAAGATATTTTTACTGTTCACGATATTTTGAAATCCAGGGGGGAAATCTGATGGAACGTTATGAATTGCTTTTCAAGAAATTAGAAAAACAAAATCAGGGTGCTTTTGTTCCTTTTGTGACTCTCGGCGACCCTAATCCTGAATTATCCTTAGATATCATTGATGCTCTTATTTCTGGCGGCGCTGACGCACTGGAGATTGGTATTCCATTTTCCGACCCTCTGGCAGACGGCCCGACGATCCAGAATGCTAACCTGCGTGCTCTGTCTGCTCATGTTACGCCAACACGCTGTTTTGAATTACTGGCACAGATCCGGGCAAAGTATCCAGATATCCCCATCGGATTATTAATGTATGCAAATCTGGTATTTCACAGTGGAATCGATGAATTTTATGCTCGCTGTAAACATGCCGGGGTTGATTCCGTGTTAATTGCAGATGTGCCAGTATCTGAATCACGTCCTTTTTACTCGGCAGCCATAAAACATGATGTTGCCCCTATTTTTATCTGCCCACCCAATGCAGATGATAATTTATTGCGTGAAATTGCTTCATTCGGTCGCGGTTACACTTATCTGTTATCCAGAGCAGGAACAACTGGAGTACAGAATAGAATGAAAAACCCACTGACGGATCTGGTCAACAAACTCAAAGAATACCGGGCTGCCCCGGCCATACAGGGGTTTGGCATTTCCGAGCCAGCCCAGGTTACATCTGTCATTAATAGTGGAGCGGCAGGAGCTATTTCGGGATCTGCAGTGGTTAATATCATTGAGAATAATTTACACCAACCTCAGGTTATGTTAGAAAACCTCAGAGCATTTGTTCATTCAATGAAATCAGCTACCCTGCGATAATACCGTTTTCCCCCATAAGCCAATTCGTGGGGGAAATGACTCAAAACATAAATCCAGCTTATTTGTAAGTTCCCTTATATTCAACAATACTGTTTAATCACTGCTATTACATTATTCCCTGGTAAAAAGTCCTTGTCACATTAATGTGTTAAAAATCAACGCCAGAAAACAGGAAACATATTTCGCAAAATTATTCCTGACATCAACGGAGAACCATTATGAAAAAATTACAGTCCATTTCCACACTCCTTATCGCAGCGGTTATCACCGCCATGCTGTCAGCATGTGCTCCAACTGCAACGACCGAAAGCACAGGAAACTATATTGATGACACGGTAATCAGCACGAAAATAAAAACAGCTCTGTTTGAAGAAAAGAACCTTAAATCCAATGATATTAATGTAGAAACGTATAAAGGACGTGTTCAATTGAGTGGCTTTGCACGTTCACCTGAAGAAGTCAGGCAAGCCATTCAGATTGCAAGAAGTATTCCGGGGGTTAAAACTGTTATTAATTCGATAAAACTGCGCTGATCAAGCAGATATATTGTAAAAATGTAGAAAGTACATTGTAAAAAAAGGGGGCAAATAATGCCCCACTGGTTCTCATATCAAACACACAGGTTAACTGTATCAAATAATCAAAATTTATAACCAATACCAAACATAAATACCCAGGGATCAAGACGAGTTTTATATTTGTGTTCTTCATCACCTACTTTAAATTTCACATCGGTTTCGATATTAATCCACCAGAGCGAAGTATTTAACATCCAGTTTTTATCAAGTTGATAATCCAGACCAACCTGCCCTGCAACACCCCACGAGTCTTTCAAATCCAGACTATTTAAATTTGCGGATTTTACAGTCGTATTATTATTAAATTTCTCATCAAAAAATGTAGTGTAATTTATCCCTATACCAACATAAGGGCGTAAAGCGTTTTCTGTCTCACCAAAATAATATTGAGCCATTAATGTTGGCGGCAATTGTTTAACTCTCGCGATCTCACCTGCACCCGGCAAACTGACATTATGCTGAAATGGCGTTGCTGCCAGTAATTCAGCACCAATATTATCAGTGATCATATAACCGAAAGTTAAACCCAATTGGGTATTATTGTTTACATCAAACGAACCTAAAGTTAATACATTCTCAGAGCCGGTATGCGGTCTTACCGTTGCAGTACCCGCACGGAACAGAAAATCACCAGCTTCATGGGCAAAAGTCAATGATGGGGCCAACGTTGCCGCAGCCAGGACAAGCGCAGAAATCTTTTTCATTATCGATCCCATTTATATAGTTTTAGTGGTTACAAATTTATTATTTCACCTATGGGATATTTTGAATTGATCCAAGTCAAAGTTAACTGAATATATCTCTGTCAAAGCCTGGCCGGCTAATACGGGTTAATACGCCCCTCACATAAATGGAGAAGCTTTCGAACGTGCCCCATTTTTGATAACAAGCCAATTCTGATAAACAAAATTGTACAATAGTTATCAGCTTTATCTTTTCGCTATCCAATAATCCGTTGAACAAGGTACAATTGGATATCATTATTGTTTCATCTGATAGGAGCCATTTACATGCCCATCACGGCAAATACCCTGTATCGTGACAGCCTCAACTTTTTTAAACACCAATTGTTGAACATTGTCATACTCTCTGTTTTAGCCGCGTTGGTGACTACACTGCTCAATCACCTCCTCATTCCTGATGGTGAGCAACTTAAGTTATTGACTGATATGCAAGATACTCTAAGGGAGTCAGGAAATTCAGGGATTAAAAACGTTATTGAACAATTAACCCCAGAAGCACAACTGATGCTTATGCGCACCGCTGGCGGGATCTTATTTTCCAATATCTTTGGTGATACTCTGCTGACCGCCAGTGTCTTAATACTTATCAGTGCTATTTCAAACGGCCATCAGGCTAATGCGCTACAGGCCTGTCAACTATCGTTAACTCGGCTCCCTAAGATGTTTTTGCTGGTACTCATTTGTACCCTGTTAGTTCAGGTGGGTTACGCTTTGATGTTCGTCCCGGGGGTTCTGTTTTCAATCGGGTTTGCATTTGCTCCGATTCTGCTACTTGAGAAAAGCAAAGGCGTATTTGCATCCATGCAGGCGAGCTGGAGATTAGCATTCGATAATTTCCGCCTGTTAATTCCCGCGGTCTTGCTATTTCTTGCAATGAAACTGATTGTTGTATTCGGCTTATCCAAAATGCCGGAAATCGCCTTATTAACCGTGAATAATCTGCTGTCTGCCATATTGCTGATTTATCTATTCCGCTTGTATATGCTGGCTAAACCACAAAACTAATAAATATTAAACTGACAGCCTCGCACTATTCAGCGAGGCTTTCTTCCGCTTGCTTTTTACTCTGAATCAAACGAATAGCAAAATAAAGATCCGGGACAATAATTAAATCCTCATCACTACTCCTGAGTTTGTTCTGTTTTATCCAGTTCTTCAATTCAGTGCTGCGACCTGCAAGAACTAAAGTTATTCGTTTCCTTTTCAGTTCAGTAATCAGTTCATCCAACACAGCAAACACACTGACATCATCGTAAGTAAAACTGACTGTTGCATCCACCACCAGCCACTCAGGGCGTATGACAGCACTGTTTACATGTTGTAAAACCCGTTTTTTGAAATAGCCAGCATTGAAGTAAGTTAGAGGTGAGTTAAAGCGATACATAACGATGCCATCGACAGGCCCAATATCGTTACCCTGATTGATGGAACGGATCATTCCCTGTTCATTTACCCCCAACAACTGATCAGAAGGCCGAAAGATAATACGCAAAAATTGCAATAAGCCCAATAACACCGCAAAACCAATCCCATCAATCACACCAACCAACAAAACAGCAACAAGGGTAAAAATGGATAATATGAAAGCCTGACGATTACGTTTCCGGTATGCCCAGATATTCCTCAACCCGAGTAGTGACCATGTAGAAAATATCAGGACAATGCCCAATGACGATAATGGGATATATGACAGAAATTCCGTCATAAAAAACAATACCAGCAATATCGCGATTGCAGAAATTATCGATACCATCTGCGTTTTGCCACCGACCGCATCATTGACTGCGGTGCGACTGCTCGCCGCGCTGACGGCAAACCCCTGTGATAATGACGAGGCAATATTGGCAATACCCAATGCCCGTAATTCTGAATCTGCATCTACCTGATAGCCGTTTTTGCTGGCAAAACTACGCGCTGTTATCATAAAACTAACAAAGCTGATAACTGCAAGGTTAATAGAAGGTACGACTAAATCACGGATACTACCGAACTCGAATTCAGGCATTGGCACAATCGGCAGTCCATCTTTCATGTGGCCCACAATCTGAATGTCATACTGATTTAACTGAAATTGCCAGCTTACATAGGTGGATATTATCATCGCTAACAGTGGCGCCGGCCAGCCCGGACGCAGGAAACGAACACTTAGCAGAACAAATAAGGTCATCGCTGACATGCCCATTGTCGGCCAGTGAGACTCCAGTAATTTATGCGGTAATGCAATCAACTGTTCAATCAGTTCCGAAGGCAAACCAGAAATCCCGAATACTTTAGTAATCTGCCCCGCCATGATGGTGATGGCAACTCCATTGATAAAACCTTTTAAAATGGGGCGCGACAGAAAATCTGCAAATGCTCCCAGCCGAAAATGGCTTGCCAGTATGCACCAGATTCCTGTCATTAATGTCATGATAATGGCAAGCTGCCAGCGAACATCTGCATTTCCAAATGCCAGAGGAGTGACTGCCGCAGCAATAACGGCACACGTTGCCGCATCGGGACCGATGATCAACTGGCGTGATGTCCCGAACAAAGCATAAATAAACATAGGTAAAATACAGGCATACAGACCAATAATTGCACTTATGCCCATTAATTCCGCATAAGCAATGGCAACAGGTAAAGCGACTGCGGTAACCGATAATCCTGCTCGTATATCATGACTAAAATACTCTTTCCGATAATTACAAAGACTCTCCAAGCCCGGCATCCAGCGATATAACCTTTTCCCCAGCATAGTTTTCCTCAACATGGCCTTACGCAACGGTTTTCACGATTCATCACCTAGCAATCAATGAGTTATATAATCAATGTTCTTATACAATGTAGAAATACAGACCTGTCATAAAAGAGATACATTATAATGCTAGGTCAAATCAAAGCCCACAATCCTCCCCCTTCCCTGACAATCTTTTTCTTTAAACCATTTTATTAAGATCTGATACACTCTGGCATTAATTCAGAAACCTGCCATCATAGGTATTACAGTGAGCTAATTTTATGAAACAACTTCTAGATTTTTTACCATTAGTCGTTTTTTTTGTCGTCTACAAGATGTATGACATTTTCTATGCTTCTGGCGCATTGATCGCTGCTACGGGATTAGCTGTTGTTGTCACCTATGCGGTGTATCGCAAAGTTGAAAAATCATCTTTAATTACATTTGCAATAACAGCTGTCTTCGGCACACTGACTTTAACCTTCCATAGCGATTTATTCATTAAATGGAAAGTAACCGTCATTTATGCCATTTTTGCACTGGCTCTGCTTATCAGTCAGTGGGTGATGAAAAAACCATTAATCCAAAAAATGTTAGGTAAAGAACTAGAGTTACCTGATGCAATCTGGAACAAACTGAATACAGCCTGGGCAATTTTCTTTATCGTCTGCGCATTAGCAAATATTTATATCGCTTTCTGGCTCTCGATGGATGTCTGGATGAACTTTAAAGTATTCGGGCTAACGGCATTAACACTGGTCTTTACCGTATTGAGTGTGATATATATCTACCGCCATCTGCCCCGCAAACAAGAATAATAACAATGATTTTCATATGGATACCTGCCGGATTATTGGCAGGTATTGTTGTCTTCACCAAATAAAGCAAGTTTTTCTAATGACACAACAACAATGCTTACCAAACGGAGAATTGGTTCTCCGTACACTGGCTATGCCAGCTGACACTAACGCCAACGGGGATATCTTCGGCGGCTGGCTAATGTCCCAAATGGATATTGGCGGCGCCATTCTGGCAAAAGAAATTGCAATGGGACGCGTAGTCACTGTCAGCGTTAATGGCATCAGTTTTCTAAAACCGGTCGCGGTAGGTGACGTCGTTTGCTGTTATGCCCGTTGTCTGAAAACGGGGAATTCATCCATTACCATTCATATTGAAGTCTGGGTGAAAAAAGTAGCGTCTGAACCCGTCGGGCAACGTTATCGAGCCACTGATGCTGTTTTCACCTACGTTGCCGTTAATGAAAATAATACTTCCCGCCCGTTACCGGAAGGGAAAAGAAATTTCAAACTGGAAAGCAGTAATTAAAAATAGCTACTCTCTGGGAAAATAACCCATAATAAATTAAAGGAGTGCATTGAATGCGCTCCTTTTTGTTATTTAGATTTAAATATAGTTGAATCACTAATTATAAACAATGAACTTATCATTCGAGATTTAACCGGTCGTATTTTTAAAAATCTTTTTATTATCTTTATAAGAAAAAAACTATTTATTTTTTAAATTTAACTATTCCAAATCATGACCAGCTGTTTTATTTACTAAACGATACATCAGTTTTTCATCCTAAAATTATCATCCAATTTCGACTCAAAATGATGTACCAACAAAATGTAGTAATAAACCTTAATAAAAAAACCTTGATAAAAATGGTATTATTATAAATGTGTTAATACGTAACAGGAGACGCTTTAGCGCCTCCTGTTATGATAAGAAACTACGATACTGAAACTCCAGTCAGCTTAAACTCTATGGTAGTCACGTATCCTGTGGCCGGTTTTTTTTCATACCGCCACTTTCTCATCGCGTTTCTCACTTCACGGTCAAAAAGGTTTTTAGGCTCAGCCGAAAGAATTTCAATATTTTTAACCCGACCATTTTCATCAATATCGTATTTTACCTGTACACTCCCTTCTATACCTAATTGCCTTGCCCTATCTGAATATACAGGATCTATTCTGCTCAGTGCTTTTGGCCCGCTCTGAACTTCAGATTTTTCACTGGTAACAGGATCAGTGGATTTTTTCCCATCCATATTATTTGTCAGCAAAGATTCCTGATCAGTAATAGGTTTCACTGCCTCTTCTGACATTTTCTCTGTCCTGATTTCTTTAGGCTTAGACTCCTTTTTAGCAATTTTCTTCTCTTCCCGTTTCTTTTCTACCGGTTTTTTTTCAGGCTTCGGCTCAGGCAGAGCTATTTTCGCAATAGATTCAGGTTCTGGCTCTGGGGCGGGCGGTTCAGGTTCAGGCTCGGAAATAGATGCAGGCATAGCGGGTTCAGAAACCGGAGCCTGCTCCGCTGCCAACTGGATCATCGCAACAGACATCGGGGGCGATTCTGGCGGATTACCGGATTTCAGCGTATGAAATAGCGCCGCAGCAATGGAAATATGTAAACAAACAGAAAGTAGTACTGGCCAATGTATCCAACGCATAAGAGAATTCTTGAGTAGCAGCATGATTGTCAATTTTAGGATAGACATTAGTTTAAATGCAAATGACTATCATATTCAATAAAGATTCAAAAACATCTGTATCATGCCACACATCATGTTAAAGCGATTCTGCGTTTTGAATGAACAAAATCGACCGGCGATGTTTGTAAGTCCCCATCTTACGTAGTGCATAAATACGTGAATAACGGCGAGACTGACTTTCCAGCCAACGACGACGACGTTGGATACTTTGGCGAAGGAGACGCCACCTTCCTACTTCATTTCTGCTTCTTTTCATAAAATACCCTGATAAATGTTTTCAAAACAAAATTTTTCTCACTATAAGTGAGTAATGTTATTCTTAATCGTCACTGCCGGAGATGTCAACCAATTACAGGTTTACCTTAATATTCATATTCAGCATGTTTCAGCAGTCGTAAATAATCTCAATAAATAACATTAGCCTGAACTCAATCTACTCATCATATTTAGTTGAGCATGGGTAATATTTGAATTATTTTCTGCCTAATGGAAGGTATTTCCTTGATAATTTCTTAAAATTTACAGAAACTTGCACTCACTACGGTATCAAAATACTTAAACAGGATTGATTGCCACTTATGACAACCATTTATTCTGTACTTTACTGGCTGGCTATTTTCTTATACTGGCTGATTATCGCTGGTATTACTATCCGGGTCCTGATGAAGCGCCGACCAGTGACATCAGCAATGACCTGGTTGCTTATTATTTATATTTTCCCTTTGGTCGGCATTGTTGCTTATCTGTCATTCGGTGAGTTACATCTGGGTAAGCGCAGAGTTGAACAGGCAAAACAAATGCGCTCTTCTGTGGCTGACTGGCTTTCCGATCTAAAAAAATCACAACATATTTTTGCCAATAAAAACAGCGAAGTCGCTGAGCCTTTGTTCCAGCTATGCGAGCGTCGGCAGAAAATCAAAGGTGTCAGAGGCAATCAGATGCAGTTGATAACATCTTATGAGCAGTCCCTAAAGTCTCTTATCAATGATATAGAAACTGCCGAACATAGTATTGAAATGGTGTTTTATATATGGCAGGCGGGTGGATTGGTTGATCAGGTGACTGATGCTTTAATGAGGGCAGCAAAACGTGGTGTCAGGTGTCGTATCATGGTGGATTCAGCAGGAAGCTGGCAATTTTTCCGTAGTCCCTACCCTGATATGATGCGCAAAACCGGTATTGAGTTTGTAGAATCGCTGAAAGTGAATATCTTTCGTCTTTTTTTGCGTCGCATGGACTTACGCCAGCATAGAAAAATTATTCTTATTGATAACTATATTTCATACACCGGCAGTATGAATATGGTCGATCCTCGTTTTTTCAAACAAAATGCCGGTGTAGGCCAATGGATTGACATCATGGTCAGAATGGAAGGCCCGGTCACAACGACACTGGGCATTATCTATGCCTTCGACTGGGAAATGGAAACGGGCCAGCGCCAGCTTCCCCCTCCTCCTGACACTAATATCATGCCCTTTGAGCAGGCATCCGGGCACACGGCGCAGGTTATTGCCTCTGGTCCCGGCTTTCCTGATGAGCTTATCCAACAATCACTGATGACAGCCATTTTCGCCGCCAGAGAACAACTCATTCTTACCACTCCCTATTTTGTTCCCAGTGATGATTTAATGCATGCAATCTGTACCGCTGCCATGCGAGGTGTTGATGTCAGCATTGTTGTACCGAGCCAGAACAACTCATTCCTTGTTCGCTGGGCAAGCCGGGCATTTTTTACCGAATTACTGGAAGCGGGTGTAAAAATCTATCAATTTGAAGGCGGGCTATTGCATACAAAAAGTGTTCTGGTGGATGGGCAGCTCAGTATGGTTGGCTCTGTTAATCTGGATATGCGTAGCTTATGGCTCAATTTTGAAATTACCGTTGTGATCGATGATGAACTCTTTGGCAGTGATTTAATGCTTGTCCAACAGGATTATATTACCCGTTCAGTGTTACTTGACAGTGACGAGTGGCAAAAGCGCCCTGTCCGGCAACGAGTGCTTGAGCGCCTGTGTTATTTTTTCAGTCCACTTTTGTGATTTTCGGCACAAAAAAAGAGCAAAACATAAATATCTGACTATTTTTCATAGCCTCGCCACCACTAACGGGGCTATGATTGCACTTTGATAGTATTCAATCACTACCATCCATGTTTTAATTCCCTTCTGTTATCAGTTTCGGACACTACCATTATGGAAAATCAACCAACATATCCACATTCTCTTCACTTGGATCTCAATAACCGAATGACCGAAGACGAAGCGCTGGAAAAAGCCTACGATATTTTTCTGGAACAAGCGGTTGAGAATCTCGATCCTGCGGATAGCTTACTATTCAGCCTACAGTTCGAAGAGCGCGGTGGCGCAGAGTTATCAGAACCCTCAGATATATGGCTTAAACATGTTGATTTTGAAATAGATCCTAATTTCTTTTCAGAAGTGATTATTGGATTAGCGGAATCTGATGAAGCCGAAATTGATGATATTTTTGCCCGTATACTGATTTGCCGGGAGAAAGCGCACCCGACTTGTCGGATATTGTGGAAAGAGTGATATTAATTAAATAGAAACATACAGCGATATCTCTTCCCACAAGATAATCATGTAATTATTTCTTATTGCGGCTGCATAGTGAAGTGCAGCCAACAAAGATGATAAAATTTATTAAGATTAAGAAAGGAGTTTTATCAGTGGGGAATTGTAACAGATTAACAAACACCATACGTATACAGCCAATGAAAACAAAGCGTAGCAGACAGCTCTGGCAATTAATATCCAACCAATGCCGATCATTACTATTTTTATAATTCCAATATACCATTTCCCTTTGATTGCTTTAAAAGAGCGTGCCCCACAGATAACCAAGCCCACTCCTATACTGAAAAATACAAAATGGAAAAGTGCAGTTTCATATGTTAATTCATACATTTATTCATATCACCCAAATATAGCCTTACAAAGATTAATGATTTTTTGCTGAAGAGTTTCTACTTTGCTTAATTAATGCATACCGATTGAGTAACTGGATAAAATGCATATCCGTTTGTTGGATCAGTGCTGGCGATAATTCTTCTTTTATTGCTGTTTCTTCAAGCTGTCTTAGTTTTTCTTCCAATGGAGGATTTTTATTGAACGTTTGAGTCAAAGAAAACACAACGGATTTCAATTCAGAGCCTGTTATATAACGTCCGCGTTTTTCATCCAACCAATTTAATCGGCGAGTGAGTTCTGCTAATTGATCCATACCGGAGTGCCAATGCCCTAAACTATCAATCGAAGCGGCATTCATGGTGACCTGTTTATTCCATTGCGCTGATAACTCAGCACTCAGTGGAGACTGTGGCCACAATACCTTAGACTGATGAACCAAAGAAAAACCATAATCCTGCTGCCAGACAGGCGATAAAGACTCCAACATTTTTAACTGTCGTTTTGTCTTATTCAAGATCACACTATTTTCTCCATGTTCTTTATCCGACTGAGCCCCCAAAGAAAAAAGAACATCCTCTGTTAATATTTCTGGTAATGAAGCCACTGTAGACTGTAGCCGAGGATCAACTTTATCCTGCGTCGCATACTGCCATATACCCATCCCGCCTCCGCTAAACACCAACGCGATTAGGACCCCTAACGCGAATCCCTTCCATTGAAACCCCGGCTTTTCTGGCGGTGGCATCACAATATTAGATTGAGATTCTTCTTCCGGTTTTGCGACATATACCCATGTTTGCTGAGCAGTATTAGGTGAAGGTATCGGTGGCGGTTCAAATTCTATCGCTGCCTCAGGTGGCTGTTCTAAGGAAGTATCGATATTTGCACCTTCCAGAGTCTCCAGACGAACCGCCGCATTGTGAATAAATGTTCCTAGTCTTTCCAGCTGACTGACATGTTTCAATTCCAACAGCTGTAATGTCTGGCAAAGTTGAGAGATATATTGCTCTGCCTGATAGAGTTGAGGTAGATCAGCATAGACAAAGGTCTGGATACGTAATGAATTAATCGAACGCTGGCTCAAACCTGCCAGAATCTCTATCCGGGCATGCACTTGCTGGGGCCAGATAGCCTGCCATTGATGAGTAACCAAACCATGAATAATCGCCAGCCCTTCATTTAACCCCGCTAACCCTGCACGAGTTGTGCGTATCAGCGTATACCATGCAGCAGTCTGCAATTCGACACCATTTTGACTAAATAACGATAAACAAAGGCGCTCAGCCTGTTCCCAGTTCACATCAGGGCGGGCTGGGTGGTGCAATTTATTCAATTCATCTCGTAATGCGGTAAAATCTGGAAAAGTACGGGGATCCTCCCCTGTTTTCAGATATTTTTCTGACGTTGTATTCATGGTATTCCTTTATCACGCTTTGAAACGGTTATGATTGATATTTCGATTCCAGAAAATTTTGTTTCTTCAAGTGCCTGATCAACACTCTACCCCCGGGAATAAATTCAGTACCGTAACGAACTAAACCAACTTCATGTAGTTCCGCTTCTAACGCATAACGAAGCGTTCCAAACTCATGTTCCGGTAACAAGGTCAGCGAAAGACGTTTAATACGTGGTTCATATTTCAGGAGCGTCGAGGAAAGAATATTGATCAAACTGTGGGCTGTTCCCGGTAATCCCTGCATGATTTTGCTCATATCCGGCAATCCATAATCCGGTAAATGCGCGAGAGTTCCGGCACGCGTATTGATAATCCTCTGGATATTATCCAGTACGGAAAGGACAACCTGATTTTCCTCAGAAACCTGATGCAAATCCAATCCTCCTGAGAAATTTCCTGTCAACATTTCATAAAGTGAAGGTTGTGACATTGCCTCAGTCCTTTTTCAGGGGTAATAAGTGAATCGTCTGATTTTTCAACTCAACCTGGCGGGCTTTATCCGGATCCAATGACGTTTTAGGGATAACAATCTGCCAGTTATTCTTTGTCAGATCAGGCGAGTGAAACATCGCAACAACCGCGACATATTGGGCTCCTTTTTCTAAAGACATATCAAGGGAATAACTTTCTCCCGGACGAAGCTGTAAATCCTTTTCACTCAATACATCTGACTGGATAGTATTAATGTCATCTGTAAATATGTTTTGATATTCAATTAAATCAAAGGCCCTGCGATCTTTTAACTGATAGATACGAACCATTGTAGACAATGCGATACCATTATCATTCAGATTAGATCCATCCCGAACCTGAAAATCCAGATGAACTTCTTTGATTTTTTTATAAAAAATTGATCTGGTTACTTCGGCTGAACCATCACCGATAGTCTGGGTTAATCCACAACCAGTCACACACATTGCAGCAGACAATATGAATGCCAAAGCCCCTTTTTTTGTATTGTTGCTTTTATTGTTTCTAATGATGCATTCAGTGGAGCCATGTTTAAAATCGATAGTTGCCATATTCATGAGTCTCTTTTCGGAAAAGCTGTTCGGGGGCAGCCTGATAGCGTCCCAAACCAATAGTAATTTCATTGACCTTTTTATTTGTGCTGGTTCTATTAATCGCCGCGTTATTGCCCGCCGTCTTACCTGTATTTGTTTTATCGATTATCACATTACCCACAATTACCCTATGAGTGATTGTTTGGTTAACAACCGTATCGTTAGCTGTAACAGGTGACAGCCTTCTCATCACTGCCGTTTGCCCCAGCTTCACTCCCTGCCCGGTTGTGACACTCAGTTGAGCTTCTGGCAGCAACTCACGAGGTATACGCAGTTGTAAACGAGCATGAACTCTTGATCCCAGATAGGCATGAAGCAAAGTCATTAAATCTGCATGTAACTGACCATCAGGAGGTAACCATTGTCTGACCTCCTCTGGATCCTGAGTCTTCAAAATCAGTAGTATCTGACTGTTTACATCAATACCACTCCGACCCAGCACAGGCTTATGAGATAGGCTAACAGGTGAATGGCAACTCATTCTGACCGGATTATCTATTGCTATCCGACGCCGATCATGGCGGATAACCTCCACTTTGGTATTAGGTGCCAGCAGATTAATCAAAGAGCAGATGCCTTCTGATGTCCGGGTAGGTAAACGCATCGTGCCCAACAAAGCCAAAAAACGAGAAACCGGTGTGCCAATATGATTTGCACATCCCGGAATACCTAGCCCAATTAAACCAAGCAGGTATTGCGAAGTTTCATCACTTCCACCAGCCTTAAAGGTCGCAGGATATGAGTACTTGCGCCAGATACGATAAAACTGTGTTGTCAGGCGATGATTGAATAAATCGAGAAAATCAGTGACAGCTTCCGTTCCTTCTCGCTGCTGAGCAATATCGTCGATATAAGCAGATGGCAGCGGTGATTCAACCCCATATAATCCTAAAAAAGTGGTTCTTACACTGGGTTTATTGTCATGAGCTTCATGCCCTGTTTCTATCGTTTTCAGTTCGCTGACAGGAAATCCCATCCCCGGATGAGGACGAAAACGCACGGGGTCATCATCCGGGTTTGTTGTACTACCTAAACCCGATTTCTCAGGTTTCAGGCTCTCAATCAACTGACAAAAACGGTAAAAATTGACCAATGGCAGCTTATCTTTAAGCTGAGTAATCAGCGCGGTAAGTTCTGGTTGTGATTCTCGGTCCATCGGATACATTTCCCACTTGGTTGAATAATCAAAGTCAGTTGGTTAAACAGATGAATATCGGCATATAAAGAGAAAAACCGATTGAGCATTTCACCGAACAGATGAATATCGCCTTCTCCCGTGAAGCCGTTACTATCCAGTGTGACTTCAATATCAATGCCACGTAATAAAAAACCTTTTTCAAATCGTTGCAGATGCTCATGGCGGACGGCCACAATCGCATCCAATTTACGATTATTCATTTCATCTTCTTGCCAGTTGTATAACGCCAGCGTCCCACGTAAGACTTCTGCACTTGCCATCATATTGAGAAAACTCGAACCCAAATGACTCAGAACCCGCCAATGAAAACGATCCTCTGCCGGAGGGTAAGCAGGTAAAGTTGGCTTGCATAGATTCTGTACCCTGACAGGAAGCTGCAATGTTTGCTCACAGCGGTTCAGTAAAGTACTTTGGAGGGCTTTACGCGGTAACTGACCGTTTGTACCCGTAATTTGTAAGGAGAGTGTTTCCGATGTGATATTCCGGTTGTTTTCCCAAACCTGTCCACCCAGTATCAGCCATGTATCATGTAAACCAGTAACTCCTCGTCTGACACGAGTATGGTAATAACGCTCTGGTGCTGTGCGGCGCAACATTCCTCCTTGGTGGCGGAAACTGGTAAATGGCACATAAGCACCTTCTTCAGCATGTCGGGAGCTATTAACACCATTAACGGAATAAATTTCCGTATAGCCATCCTGCAAACGGCGTGGACGCAGTAAATATTCATTTTCCAGTCCATTAACGGTCAAAGGGTCAGCTTCCAGAGTGAATAAATTAATCACAGAAACACAGTGCAACCGAATATGTTCTGTTTTCACTAAGAAATCAGAATCCCAAAGCTCACTTAAAACAATATCCAATTCAAACCATCGGGTTTTGTCAGGAAACCGGATACCCTCCAAGCCATTCAATTCAACGAACATAAATTTCTGCCGGAAAGTGAAATACTCCAGTAAAAGCTGATAACCACTGAATGAGGTATCTCCTTTCGGCCACAATCGATCGTTATCAGTAAAACCTCCCGGAGAAAAATAACCATCAAAACGAATCCGATCCATAACTTCAGGCAAACGTAAATAAATGGCTGATTGGCGCTTAGTCAGTGCCAAATGCAAAGCCGCACTGATTTGAGCATCACCACTCAGATAAAAACGTAATCGGGACAGATCTACCTGAGACCATTCAGCCTGCTCCCCACAATTAAAACGGATCCGGAGAACAGAGCGGCCATCAGGCTCTGTCGAGATATGTACGTTGGAGACAGTAAAAGGGTGTAAATGAAGCTCTTGCGTTGTTCGATAGCGACAGACTGCCTGCTTTGGCCCAATGGGCTGGGATAAAACTTCAAATCCCTCGGGTACCACTTCTTCCATTTTCATCTGGCTGATATCAGGAGAAATTTCGACGACAGACAGAGATGGGATCGTACGCAAATAGTGTGGCCACAATAAGCTCATCAAGCCTTCCGTCAATTCAGGCAGATCATCATCTATTTTCTGGCGTAATCGCCCCATAGAGAAAGCAAAGCCTTCAAATAAACGTTCTACAAAAGGATCTGGCGTACCGGCTTTATCCAAATCCAGCAAAGCTGCGCGATCTGGGTGAGCCTGTGCAAATTCGCGAGCGGATTCTCGCAAATAACGCATTTCAGCATCAAAATAACGGAGTGTTAAATCATCCATTAAACGGAATCCTTACCATATATAAAAAATGATTATCCATAGAGCACCACAGAACGAACTGGATCTAGCCTGACCAGTTCAGCTAATAATTCATCCAATTGCTGAGCCATCACGGTTTTATCTGTACTATTACGTTGAGATTTAGCCCGCAACAATTGCAAACGACGCGCCTTGATCTCAAACGCCAGTTCAGGCTCCCACTGTACAAGGGTAAGGGTTCCGGCAGTTGTATCCAGTTCACTCAGCAGGTGTAACGCCAAATCGTTCCGACCAAACTGCTCTGCTACACGTGACATCAGTAAACGCATCATCCAGCGCTGACGGGGTGTTGTTACGGCCGGGCGAGATTGTAACCATGCCATTGCTTTTTCCAGACCATCACTATCCGCCTGTGCGATTGCCTCTGCCTCAAGAGACAAAATATCATCCTCTTCCACTACAACACCGGGGCTGATTGATGGGTCTGACCATCCTTTTCCTTCATCCAACACTTTCTGCATGATCCAACTGGCAGTAACGTCATCGGCAAACGGCGTACCATCATTCCACGCTAATTTTTCTAATCCGGGCAACCGCCGTAAAAGTAACTTCAGATCCTGTTTGATGATGTCCGCCCAGCCATCCCAGGGTGCTCCCGACTTACTTAATGCCTGATAGAGATACCATTGCACATCCAGCCAAAAATGGTTTACACCTTCAGCAAAAAGCCTGTCTGCCTGCTCCAGCAATTCTCCCCAGCTTTGCTGCATATAGAGACGCTTAAGCTGGGCACGGGCATCAGTTCTAGGCGGAGCTAACCGTGTACATCCCTGAGTATCCTGTGGTGGGCATTGATGAATGGTATCCCAGCGTACACTTTTCATTAATCGATGAGCAGAAAGCCAGCCTTGAGGCTGGTTACGCAGATAATGAGCCAGAGATTTAGCCTGATCCAACAATTCACGACCGGACTGGATCGGCTGAACGGCAATAGACGGCCCGGATTTAGCCCCAGTTGCCAACCCTATATCATGTGAAGAAGAAGCACTGATATTCTGAGGAACCACAGCATTCCATCCCCCCGATTGCATCAACCGGCTTTCCAGAGCGCTATATAACTTACCAAATAGAGGACGGTTATTTTCATCCCATGTTTCGAGCTGATTAGTCATAAACCGCAGTAAAGCGATGATGCGCTCAAATTCAGGTTTACCCACTTCTGGATATAAAGAAAGGCTATCCAGAACACGGTTGCCGGATAACCATTCCAACGCCGCCTTCCGGCTATTAGGCCGTGAAGGTAACAAACTATCCCCGAACTTCATTAATAACCCGGCTAATAGCGCTAACCCATCCGCGAA
The DNA here is from genome assembly GCF_963894935.1 of Xenorhabdus sp. PB61.4. Lineage (NCBI taxonomy): Bacteria > Pseudomonadati > Pseudomonadota > Gammaproteobacteria > Enterobacterales > Morganellaceae > Xenorhabdus > Xenorhabdus sp. PB61.4. The sequence continues at coordinate 6,590 of NZ_CAWQJR010000148.1, read as the reverse complement.
CCCTTCTTCTCCTTCACGGTGTAAGCGTGCCCAAAGGTAATAAGTTGCCACACGGACATCTTTACAGACCGTCGTTAATAACTTTTCTGCTAATTGGCAAATTAACTCTGTATCAGCGCCTGAGAGTTTATTAACTTCTTCACGCATCCGTTCAAAATCATCATCGTAACCCGGATCATTGCCAACCGGCTGCTCAGCAGTAATCGGAATAAGCCATTTTTCCCAGATGGCGATCTGTTTTTGTGCCAGCTCATCGGATTTGGTGTGATCATCACCAAAACAGGAGTGACATAGGGTATCCAGCAAACTCATTACACGTAATCCCTGTTCCTAAAACCGAACCGTGAAATAGCAAAATAAAGCATAAAAATAAAAAAGTAGATTATTCATCTAACCAGAAAGATAAAAACATCATATTCGCTCATCCTGAAATGATTACAACTCTTAGATACATTTTATTTTACTTAAATTATATTCTTATTTTTCCGAATCATTTCGTGCAATTAAACAATATTTTGGCGTTTATTTATCGGGATACGATATAAATAGATATCATTTACTCTCCTAATCAAGGATTAGGAAAAAAAAGAACTGTGGAAAAACAGACAAATAAAAAAACAAAGAAAAACTCAAGATAAAATCAACTTCATAATGGATTTCGCAAAAAACCAATTAATGCTAATTATAGATGACAGTATAGAAAATGAAATAAGAAGTGCCATAACAAGTATATTAGACGAAGAAAACTATAATTTTATTAACTACTGTAGAATGCTTATCAACACCTATATAGGTCAGGAAAATTTCTTTTGGATATTAATTGCAATATGCAATAAAAATGAGTATTTCGAAAAAAATTCAAAAATAGTAACTTTGCCTATATCCCATCTCATATTAATGTCAATAATAGTAACGGAGATTGTGATAATAGTGACTCTGGTTATGGGGATTGTGGAGGCGGTGACAGTGGAGGATGTGATTGAGGGAATAAATTCCCTCAATTGTACTCAGCCATTTTTAGTCAAAAATCAGTCAAATATCTTGTCTGGCAGAACAAAATTACGCAGTTTCAGCAGCACCAACGGGCCTTCGCCAGCCTCCGTTCGCAGCGTATAGTTTAGTATCTGTCCATTCGGCGTCTTCCAGCTCACCTGATAGCTGCTAGCTGAACCTGACCACGGTGTAACTTTCGCTTTTTCTAGCAACCGGATAAAACCCCATGTTCCCGGTTGCTCTGCATAAATACGCATTCTCGATCTTGTACCCGACCAGCTTAAGATCGCTCCTTGCGCAGTGGTATCTGCAGGCCAGATAAATTTCTTCCAGTCCGGGCGCTGATTCATATAAATCAATTTCTGATTATCTATTATCAGATTGGTCTGCATTACCCCACCGGCCGTTCCCGGTCGTACTTCAAACGCGAGCCGCGCTTCGCCACTGGTAAATACGATATCTGATAGAGAATTCAGCGTATTCAACGCGGACAGAAATTCCGGATTAAACTTCAATCCCTGAGCATTAATACTATCAGGCACCCAGTGATTACCTTCACGGCGTAAAACGCCGCTCAATCGGCTTTCCAGAAAACGGCTAATCCGTCCACTATCCGCACGTAAATATTGCGCCAGCAACGGCAGGGAAACTTCACTTCCTCCCAATTTGAACGGATAACGCCCGCCAAAAGCCAGATTCCAGTCATCCACTATTGCCCGTTTCCATTGCGCATTCAGGCTTTCAGCAGTTGGCACCAACAATTGCTGCCACGACTGTTCCATTGGCAGCACAAATACGGTCTGACCAAATCCGCTCCATTCCTGGCCCAAACTGGCTGCTACCAAGTTGCCATAATCACGGGTATCAGATAAATCGACCGCTTTACCCTGAAATATCGTCTGTGCCATCGTCTGAGCCATCGCCTGCGGATCTGCTGAACTTGTCACCTGTTGCAGTTTCAACCGCACGCGGGTTACTCGTGTCAGAAAACTGTACAGACTAAGATGTTGCCCATCCTGTGCTCCGGCTTTGGGTTCAATCAGTTCCAGCAATGGGCCGAAAGTCGGTTCCAGAGGGCCGGTAAAACCAACCTTTTGGCTGATTGCTGGCTGTTTATCCTTATTAAAAATTGACTTAGCAGATTGAGCAAATGAATCTGACACTTCCTGACGCCCCGTTTTACCCTGATACGCCAAGGTATTCATCAAACCAATCAACGGTGACTGACGAACATCTGCCATCAAAGTCAATTGATCAATCGTATCGGATAACGTATCCGAACGTCTCCAGTGCAGACCATTCAGGAAATTCAGCCAAGCGCCTGAGAAATCAGCAAAGTAACGATCTGTCAGTTTTACCCTGAGCACTTCCGGAGAAAGCTCATCACTGGCATTTTGCTGACCGTCACTCAACACCCAGTCAATTTCCGTCCGTCGTTCATTCACCAACCGTTCGATCGCAGGCTCAACTGATTCCTCCCATGCCTTGCGGGTAAACATACCCGGCACAAAGCTATCTGCTGTGAAAAGAAGCTCAGCATCTGTATCGCCTGTCATATCAGAGAGAGACATATCCGCATAATGAGTAGAAACCTGTTGCAGCAACTTCTGATATAGCGAGGATTCACCATTACGGTGACCAATTTCCCGTACCAATGCCGTTCGTGATTGCCGAACTAACTCTTCATCAGGCTTCATCGTCCAGTCTGGATTGTTGGACAAGTTCTTCGCATAGAAAGAGAGTAATTCTGGTGCCTTAGCCTGCCAAGCTGCGGCTGGCATACCATCTGGCACTGTCCAATTCGCCATAACAGCTTCACGGAACACATCTTCATCAATATTTTCCGGTTGCCCCATCATCAGATAAGCCTTGAGAGGGCCATAAGCTTCCTTTGCAGCAACTGAGCGGGCGGCGCTGTTTGGCGGCAGACTCACCAGCATATTCAGATTTTTCTCCATCTGCTCAGCGACTGAATTTCTCAGCCAAGGCATAACATATTGCGTATAAACCGGCCAGAGTGCCTGTAACACCGTATTATTCTGGCTCAATCCCAAACGGGCATAAGACGGAGTTCCATGTATTTCGCGGTATTGCAGCATCGATAATATATCCTGTAATTCCAGCCACGCCTGAATACGCTCAGCCAACAGAGCCTGATCATTTTTCGCCAATTCAAGCTGCTCCGCTCCTTGCTGCACTAAATGGCGGTTACTGGCATAGGAAACCAACATGCCAGCTCCAGCCATCACCATCAGGGCAGCCAGTAATCGGTTTCCCGCTTTCCGCCATTGCCAGCCCAGTTTTGTGGCTCTCAGCTTCGGCGGCAACTGCTGAACCGAACTCAGTAGATTGTCCCAACGGCTATCCCTACCCCAGTGGTGTATATCCACACGTTTACCTGCAATAAATGACAAGCTAAACACTATTCCTGCCAGCGGTAATTGTTGGTGTGAATTGAAAAACACTGCCAATGAAGCACTAATTTTTTCACTGCCTCCCTGACGCAAAAAATTCGCCAAAGTTAGTAAAAAATCATGACGGGAATTATGGATAAGCTGTTGAGTCCCCTGCTCCGTTATCATCGGGGCAAGCTGATTCAGACTGGTATGCAGACTTTCCTGTGTACAGGAGGAAGACAGGAAACAACCCGGAGCTGAAACTTGTTCATGAGCGTTATCCCAGCTCGTTTGATGCAGAAACCAGACATAAACTGGCACACGCCAGCCTAATGACTGATAGCGCTGGGTTAAATGACGGCTCAATGTCTCGAATGCATGGCCAGAAACGAGACGCGAATGAACTGATGCTTCAAGCGAAGTTTGGTGTTGGTATTGATCTGTAACCCAGATGAGCGCATCCAGTGGTCGGGTACGGCGCAACTGACGCAGAGACTGATCGATAGTATCATCAACATTGGCGGTAATATTACCGCCCCAAATTAACAAAGTACCGTCAGATTCCAGCCATTGTTCTGCCACCAAACCAGGAATAAGTTGTTCAACATGCTCAGGAGAACCAATAATCATCAGGATTTGGGTTTTCTTTTTCCATGAAGAGCCATAGCGGAGTTTTAATGTTTGTTTTAAATCCAGATATAGTTCTGGTGATCCTTTTGTTTTTTTCTCTTTTTTTACTTTTGACTTACCGGATAATAAGGTAAAACTCACCTCAGCATGTTTACTCCACCCCAATAAAAAAAAGGGAAAAAGCAGGAATAAAGCACCGAAAACGGAACCAGCATAAATCAATAATTTCTTTATTGGCAGCTCTGGATTAATATTGAAATAATATATAACCACTCCAATAAATATAACCAGTAATATTGCTAAGGTGTAAGCCGCCGCGAGAAAAATAACTGATTTTCCTGATTTAGATTCAGACTCAGGCATAATAATCATTCACTCCGATATGCATTATTGTTAAAATTAAAAACATTCATCTGACTTGATAGATTCCAAGATGCAGAGTAATAATTATTTAACCACCATAAACCAGGGCTTATTTAAATCCTGAGATATTGCACTCATTATTAATTGTGGTTTTTTATTTTTTTGCACTGATTCCAATGCGATGGCTATTGCTAACCAAGGTGAAGCAGCACCTGCATAGCCAATTTTCCCATCAATATCAATTTGATTTTCAGGCTGTGTTAAATGGGGATATTCTTCACCCAATGGCGCAGCAGCTATCTGCGCTTTGTTGTCACATCCCATTCCTGATATCCAAAGATATTGAATATCTTCACCACAACTTTTTCCCCATAATAACGCCTGAGACAATGCATAATTAATTTCATTTTGACCTAAATTTTCAGGACGGCATAATCGAGTGCTATCAATTTCACTTATTACTTTAGAAGAGGATGAAGTTACTAGCAGAGCAACCGCAGCATCACCATGCCCATCATCATCACTCTTAGATAAATGAACAGAAATGATCAATAAAGGCTCATGAGAAGAATAAGAATCAATCCATTGATCCAGAGTTTCGACACCTTGCCCATGAAGATAACTGACTGGGAGTGTAACATGACTATTTTTACAAACTTTTTCCCATACTTTTTGATATTGTGAAGATGATAAATTTGCATCCAGTTCCAAACATACCTGAATATTGGTTTTCTTGAGAAGATCTCCTAAAGTAAAAGAAAGTTCATTATCAGCCAATAACATACATATCCTTTCATATAACAAATCTTCCGTTTGTTCTACTTTTGACCAAAATGATTTTCTACGAATAATTTTCCCGGTGGATGCATCTACGATCTTTGGCATTTCTATAATGGAGTGTACCAATTGTTCAGACAATGTACCCTGCATAAATGCATCTGGAATATGAATAACAGAGTTAAGATGATAAAGATGCTTCTGACCACGATTTATTTCGTGTTCAATAAGCTTTTCTCGTTTTCTATCCCAGTTATCTGCCCAAAGCTGATTGAGATCGAAATATAATCTCCTGATAAGAAAAATAAGTGACCAGATAGAAAAAGGATAAACAAATGAAAATAAAATAAAAGCAAGAGATTTAACCGATTTCCCTTCTGGCCAAAAAAAAACAGTGATAATGCTGGCTCCACCAATAAAAACAGAGAGTATGTATAACCATTTTTTTAGCTGTGGTGGCTTTTTCCTATTTGCTTTATCCGGAATATTTAGAAGATCAATAGCCATAATCAACTCGATGTTGCATTACCCAATGAGGAAATTAATGTACAGCCACACCCACATTTATGGCCATGAAAGGCAACAGATATACCATTATCTTTGAAAGTAGGGTGACCTTCTATAATTTGAGTTATACCATGCCCTATAATAGGACAGGATACTTTATCACCAAGGCGGGCAACACCAATTCCTGAAAATTTCATTACAGCAGATCCTTCCTGCACCGCTCCACCGTGAGTGGTTTTATCCCCAATCCTAATTATGCCTTTCATGTTAATTCCATATGAAAATTATTCCATTCCTACATCGATTATATTCTGATTTGTTTTTTTCATTAGTAGTAAAAAACCATGATTTTATGCTTTATTTGTAGAAATAAAGTATTAATCCAAAGCTAGAATTCACACCTATAAAGTTATAGGAAAAATAGAGGGTAACTTATCAAGAGAAAAAATAACAACCTCACGTCACTGAACGATATTGACTATCTTTTATTTTACAGAGGGTTTATAACCATAGTTGATTTTCATATCTATGCATTTTCCTCTTTTATTAATCCAAGCAGAAACAGCATATCTACCAGATTTCCACATAACGACATGCTTTTTTCGATTGTTTGGTTTGCCAATTTCATTAATAATGCAATCTAATTTTTTACCTATAAAATATTCTCTACTCCTATATACACAACAAAGAAAACGTTCACCTTCAGTTTCTTCTACTGATAAATCAGCCGACAGATATAATTCTCTAGTAATTGAAAACACAACAATGACCATTTCTATGACAGCACTGAAAAGATAAAATATAAGTACTAATCTATGTCTTACCATTGAAATCATCAGGAAAAGAATATATGACATAAATAATATTGAAACGATAGCATTCGATATTATATAATTCCATTTTAAAAAATGGTCTTCACCATTT
>NZ_CAWQJR010000147.1:0-46232 GCF_963894935.1 Xenorhabdus sp. PB61.4 | reverse complement strand
GTATTTATAGTCTCCTATAGATATCTAGTTTTTTATATTTTAGAGAGAAAAAGTCAAAGAGAGAGGGATACGCGCATGCATGACAGAGACAAAATTGCTATTGTGGGAATATCTTGCCGTTTCCCAGGATGTTATAACCAAGAGGCATTTTGGAAATTATATCAAGAAAAAAAATCAGCGATTGCTGAAATACCTGAGTTTAGATGGGCTGTTAGTCAACATTACTCACCATATTTTGAAAAAAATAAATCTATAAGTCGTTGGGCTGGTTTGGTAGAAAATTTTGACCGTTTTGATGCACCATATTTTAATATCACACCTCGTGAAGCGGAGTTAATGGATCCTCAGCAGCGCATCTCTTTGGAGTTAGCAGTTGAATGCTTAGAAGATGCGGGTTATGGCGTTTCTGATGTTAAATCAGCTGATATTGGTGTTTTTCTGGGGGTATGTAATTTTGATTACAAAGAACGCCTAGAAAAATCCATAACGAATATTCAAGGGCATCTTTCAACTGGAACTTATACTACGCTAATTCCCAATAGAATCTCCTTCTATTTAGATCTAAAAGGCCCCAGTGTTCCTATTGACACTGCATGCTCAAGTTCTTTGGTGGCACTTTCTTACGCTATGCAATCTATCCATGCGGGTGATTGTGAAGCTGCGTTTGTCGGGGGAGTGAGTTACCTGTTTAGCCATACTTACTTTGTTGCTTTTTCTCAGGCTGGAATGTTGTCCAGAACCGGAAGTTGTAAAACGTTTGATAAGCAAGCTGATGGTTATGTGCGCGGAGAAGGAGCTGGCATGATCCTGATAAAACCGCTTAAAAAGGCATTAGCAGATAATGATCGGATTTATGGGGTAATTGATGCCGTGGCTGTCAATCATGGTGGAAACGTTGCGACAATTACTTCCCCGAATGCTTATGCTCAGGCAAATGTAATAAAAAAAGCGCTTCAGAAAGCCAATATTTCTGCCAATTCAATTTCCTATATTGAATCTCATGGTACGGGAACCCCAAAAGGTGATCCTATCGAGGTAAACGGATTAAAACGTGCATTCCGAGCTCATGCCAAAGAATGTGGAGAAACATTAGGCACCGCATATTGTGCATTATCGGGTTCTAAGACAAATGTTGGACACCTCGAGTCGGCCTCGGGCATGGTCGGTTTGATTAAGGGCCTGCTTTCTATTCAGAAAAAACGCCTGTTACCGATGCTGAATTTTACTGAACTCAATCCCAAAATAATTTTGGAGGAAAGTCCCTTCCGTATTCTTACTGAAGAATGTGACTGGAAGCCAGCAGAAGGAGAAGTTCGGCGTTTTGGTGTCAGTAGTTTTGGATTTGGTGGTGTTAATGCACATGCAATTGTTTCTGAATATCAGGAGCAGAGGGCTTTTAAGCCTGAGCCGACTACACGTGTGTTTGCATTTTCAGCAGCCTCAGATAAGGCACTAAGAGCCTATGCTTTGTTGATTTCGACGTTTCTTCAAAACACCCCCACTGTTTCGGTAAGTGATTGCGCCTACACCCTGGCTCGAAGAACAAATCTGCCGCATCGTGTCGCTTTTATCTATCGCACCCGACAAGAGCTATTGGAAAAAATAATCTCTTTTTCCAATGGATTATCGGCAGCAACACTCTCTGTCGGTGAATATTCGGAATGCGAAAAAGTGACTGCCTGGCTGAATGGAGAAAAAGATAACCTGAGAGATTTATTTTCGGCAGATTATGATCGTATTACTTATGTCCCACCTTATCCTTTTCAGCACAATACATATTTTCCTGATGAGTTTGAAACGAAACAAGATGAAACAGTTGAAAATAAAATCATCAGGAATGAAAAACAGAATAACGCTATTAAGCTGTACCAGATAGAACCCTTATTTTCTTCTGTTACATCCTCTTATGATGAGTTAAATCATGAGAAAAATAGAGCTCCTATTATTTTTTCTATGCTGGATGAAAACCAATCTTCAGTATTGAGAAAACATGTTTCACCTGAGCGATATTTTGAACTGCCCAAATTACAAAATGATGCATCAGGGAGTGATTGGATTAACTGGTATTTACATTTTCTGGGTCAACTGCTCAGAGCTATAGAATTAGTGAAACCTAGTTCATGGATATTATTTTCTAACCGAGAAAATATCTGGGCAAATACACTTTATGCACATGCACTATCACTTGAAAAGGAATTCGGTTTGCCTTGTGGCTGGTATCAATTCCACAATGCCGCTCTTTCACAAGATATAAAACAATACTTAACACTGATTCAAATGCCGGTATCGGGATCTTTCTGTCGACGTTTGAATTATGATGAAAAGGGTTCACAGATACTCTTATTAGAAAATTTACACTATCACGTCAGTGTATTTCCGGCAGAATCAGTACAACATAGTGAATCATTATTGGGTTTTAAGCCGACCATATTAGTTAGTGGAGGAGCCGGCGGTCTCGGGCAAATATTTGCTAAATATTTAGCCAATACGTTTGATGCAAATGTTGTAATTATGGGGCGTCGAAAAAGTAGCGAGTTGCCTGCGGATTATAAAACAGTAGAAAAAGGCACGATTGAGTATATTCAAGCGGACTGTTGTGATCGTCAGGCACTTACCGCTGCCATTGAACATATTATCACTCAGTATAAAAATATCGATCTTGTCATACACAGTGCAGGAAGTATTGATGATCGCAGTATGTTTTTAAAGACGGAACAGCACGTCAGAAATATTGTTGAAAGTAAGGTCATTGGGTGTGAATTATTGGATGAACTTACCGCTTCACTTCCAGTTAAACAATTTATTGTATTCTCTTCAATAACGGCACTATTCGGGAACCCCGGACAAACGGATTATGCTGCTGCTAATCATTACCTCACCGCGTTTGCACATAACCGAAATAAGAAACAATCGGCAGGGTTACGAACGGGGCGAACGACGGTGATTTACTGGCCTTACTGGTTGGATGGCGGCATGAGAATCAGTAAATCAGCTTTGTCCATGTTACAGGAAACAACCGGTACTGATCCTTTGTTAACCGATGATGGCATCCGGATTTTTAATCATGCGCTGATTCATCAGCCCGCAGAACTCTGTGTTGTAGCCGGAGAAGGTAAGAAAATCGATGAAGTGCTTAATCGTCGGTCTGTAGGTCAGTCAATATTAAAAAACAGGCAAGAGCGGGTTTCCGCTATTTTGTCAGTAATTACGGAAATAACCGGGTTACAGCCAGAAAATATCGATTTAAAAATGCGTTTTTCTGATATGGGAATTGATTCTATTGCGATGCAGGGAATCACGCGGGAACTCAGTCAGATAACGGGAATGATGATAAACAGTGTAGTTTTGGCGCAAAACCCTAGCGTACATGCTTTGGTAGAATATTTGAGTCAACATGCTGAAAAATCGGGTAATGAAGACGACCTTATACAGGAAAAAACTGAACTTCATGCCTCTTCACCAATAGATTTTGATGAAAAAGATGTTGGCGTTATTGGCATTGACTTGCATTTGTGTGGTGCTGAACATTGGCGTGATGCGTGGCCATTGTTCAGCCAGAAAATTCTGATGCCTGAAATTTACCCTGAAGCACGCTGGCAGATGTTACCGGATGAATTAACCAGAAACATCGAAAGAGAAAAGATACAGGGATATTTCATGAAGGACAGTTTGGCTTTCGACTATAAATTTTTTGGCCTGTCCCGTCGGGAAGCCATGTTGATGGATCCCCAGCATAGAATGTTGGTGGAAAGTGTCTGGTCTGCAATCACTGATGCGGGTTATTCACCGGAACAATTTAATCAACGAAAGACGGCGGTTTTTGTTTGTATTGATGCGAATGATTACGCATTAATTGCTGAATTTGATTCATCAATTGATGAGTTCTCAGTTGGTGCATCAACACCTTATTTGTCGGCCAATCGATTATCCCATTTATTTGATTTCAAAGGTCCAAGTGAAACACTGAACGTTGCTTGTGCGAGTGTTTATTCCGCTGTCGAAAAAGCAAAGGCATTAATTAATTCAGGCGTTGTGGATCAAGCAGTTGTTGCCGCTACACAAATTAACCTATTACCTTCTCGTTTTACCGCACTGCAGAAAAGAAACTTGCTGAGTGTGGATGGTATGGTCAGGCCTTTTGATAAAAATGCACATGGGTTTGTGCGTAGTGAAGGAGTCGGCTGTATTCTGCTGAAAAATTTACAATTAGCGATGAAAGATAACGATGAAGTTTTAGCCAATGTAAAAAGTGCGGCAAGTTGGCACGGAGGGCAGGGAGATTCTTTCACTGCACCAAACGCTTCTACCCATATGAATGTCATGACAAGTGCGTTTAAAGAGGCAAATGCGGATATTGAGAGACTGCAATATGTTGAAGCGCATGGTATTGCATCTTATGTAGGTGATCTCAGTGAAGCTGATGCTATTACAGCATTTTTATCACAGTCAGCGCTTGCATCCTGTGTAGTCAGTTCAATGAAATCGAACGTGGGGCATCTTGAGGTTTGTTCCGGTATTGCAGGATTTGTTCGGACAATACTGGCGATGAAACACCAACAGATACCGGGTATTTCAGAATTACATGAGTTGAATGAAAATATTGATAGCCATCGGTTACGCATCAAAAATATTAGTCAGCCTTTTAATCAGCCTGAAGGATTAGTGGGTTTACTCTCATATGGATTAGGCGGTGTTTCAGCATTTGTCCTGTTGGAACCTGTTACTACTCATGCAGAAAATCGAATTGTTGAAAATAAAGAACAAGAACTTTGGTTCTGCCTGTCGGCCAATAATATTGAGTCGTTAAAACGGTATGTGAATTCAGTAATAGAACAGATTCACCGATATCGTCATATCACACCACTACCCCAGTTAATATCGACATTACGGTTTTATCGTCAACATTTAGATGTGCGATTGGTAGTGAAAATCAGCAGTTATGAGGAGCTGCTCGATAAATTGGCGTCATTTTTGGCAGGCCAAAGCGTGGACGAGTTACACACCTCCGTGAACAGCCAGAATGATGAAACACTGGCCGTATTGCCGGAAACATTGCATAGGTGGTTAAAGAAAAAAAGCGGTGATGAAAAAATCACCTCTCCCATGAGTAAACGGAGTTTCTGGCCGAAATATCCGTTCGATCACTCATCACCGCTTTACATTATACCAAAGAGGGAAAATGCCGGGTTGAATGAAAAATAAAATAATTCAAAAGGGTATATTACTAACGAGAAATAACTGTGGAGAATATAAGTTATGGATAAAAAAGAAGATTCATTCATAAATGCACTAAAAGAGATGATGGCAAAAGCCATGATGTTAGGTTTGTCGTGCTCTGAAAATAAAATGCAGGTTAGTATTCTGGATGATCAGAATATTGAGATCGTATCGAAATTAATTTCGCTATATGAATCGACAAATAATTTTTTAGTTATTGCGGGAATAGAAAAATCAGCCGATGAAATACTTCCGTTGTATAAAGAAATTATATCTCAACTTCCGGAAGAGAGAGTCTGATATGGTTAACTTAGAAGAGATTAAAGATTTTCTCAGTAAGGAAGTGACCACTGCTATGTATATGGCAGCCGATGAATTAGAACCGGATGCTTTATTTTCAAGCTATGGTTTGGAATCAATTACGTTAGCAAAAATAGTGGCAAATATTAATGAAAAGTTTCTGATTCACCTTTCCATAAAGGATATTTTACCGTATCAGAGCGTTAATAAGGCAGCTAATTTTATTCATTCCATACTTGAGGAGAAAGTCTCATGACAAAATCATATTCAAATTATGACTATGTGGATCTACCTGAAAAAGAACGTCTGGAATATGAACGTATCTTTTTCTTAAGAAACTTTTTTTTAAAACCAGACTTGTTTCAGAACGAGTTAAAACAAGCTGAACAAAATATGGCATTTACATTACCGGCTTTAGAATCTGGCTACTCAGAAATAGAAACTTATGAGGTAGGCGAGCTGACTTGGCAGAAACTGGCTCAAATTTATGCGGAAGATATTCGTCCTATTGTCATTAAAGGGTTTGCTTCATCTTTCCCTTGCGGGCAGCTTTGGACGCCAGAGTATTTCCGGGATAATTTCGGAGATTTTCAACTTTGGTATTCGACAACAGAAAAATTGTTTGAAGAAAATGGAACCTCGCTACGTGATTATATTAATGGGGTATTAAAAGGGGATATCAGCCGAGCCTATCTTGAGAACTTAAGTGATATATTTAATAAATATCCGATTCTGCATCAACAAATTGGTATTGACCGCATTGATCATTTCTTAGGTGATTTTGCCTCATACCACAAAATTGCCCAGCTTTTCATAGGTGGCCCGGGGACAGGTGCTGTTTACCATTGTGCAAATGAGCTGAATTGCTTCCTGAATATTTATGGGCGTAAAGAATGGATATTTGTTCATCCAAAATATTCTGCAGCTATGTATAGTTCCATGTTTAATAAAGGTATTTTTGTAGGCTCATTTGTCAAACATAATGCACCAGTAAGATATTTAGAAGAACATCAGCCGCTTTATAACCGAATCCCTAAACTGAGAATTACATTAGAGCCGGGGGATATGTTAATTAATCCACCGTGGTGGTGGCATGCAATTAATAATCAACCGCCAGTTTCCATTGCTATCGCTTCCCGCTGGAAGATTGAAATGCCTTATCAGCATCAGAATCCGCTCTATGAATTTGTTCAATCCCAGAGAATGGAAAGACTGACGCTGGAAGGGAAGAAAATGTCTGATAATGATGTTGTTGTACCTGACAGTGAATTACGTAAAAAATATGTCTCTTATAAAGAGATGGGATGGGTTGGGAACTGATTGCTAAAAGTGACATGTCTTTGGGATAAAATTCAGAAACCATAATATTATAAGGTTTATTATTAATCTAAAGACTGTGTTGTGTGAGATAGCCACAACGCAAAAATTAACGAACAAGGTAGCAATCTAATGAAAGAATTTCAGAATCAAGAAGTCCACTCAGTATTTGAACATTATCCTGAGCAGCATCAAAAATTATTATTAACGATAAGAGAATTAATATTTGATGTCGCATCAAAAACGGAGGGAGTCGGTTCAATTACTGAGACTCTGAAATGGGGTCAACCCAGCTACCTGACTCTTGAAACAGGATCGGGAACGACTATTCGATTAGATCGTTTCGGTCATTCGCATGTGGCTATCTTTTTTCATTGCCAGACCACTCTGGTTGATACATTCAGAACCCTTTTTCCCGAATTAATTTATTCAAAGAATAGGGCTATTGTTTTAGATCCGGAAGATGATTTACCAACAAATGAGTTGAGTATATGTATTGAAATGTCACTCACTTATAAGTTGAGGAAAAAAAGATAATAATTTCATTTTAAAAAGCAGGATGTGAACAATGAAAACCTGTACTGTCGTAATGTTTCCCGGACAGGGAGCCCAGTTTCAAGGCATGGGGCGCAACCTGTTTGATAAATATGAATATCACATGAGGCTCGCACAACAAGTATTAGGGTATTCACTCGTTAAGGTGTGCGAAAATGAACCCAATGTGCTTAACAAAACTGAATTCACACAGCCTGCTCTGTTTGTTACTAATATTCTCCATTATTTAGATGGCTTGGAGAAACATGGGACGGAAGCTGAAATTTTTGTGGGCCATAGTCTGGGTGAATATTGTGCTTTGTTTGCCGCGGGTGCTTTTAGTTTTGAAACAGCGCTATCTATTGTTCAAGAACGGGGTCGATGTATGGCTCTTTGCTCTGAGGGAGCGATGGCTGCCGTTATTGGTCTTAAATTAGAGCGGGTAGAATCTTTATTAGCGGACTCTGAATTTCCTGATTTAACGATAGCCAATTTTAATTCCCCAACACAATTTATTATTTCAGGCTCTCAATCTGAATTATCTCAATTTAGGAATAGTGTATTAAAGGCGAAAGGTATTTTTCATCCTTTGCAGGTTAATGGTGCATTTCATTCGAAAAGAATGGAAAGCATTGCCAGAGAATTTAAAAGCTTCCTTGAAAGTGTTGAGATTTATTCACTGAAGGCTCAGGTATTATCGAATGTAACAGCGGATTATTATCCATGCAATAATCGTGATCAACTCATCGATTTATTAGTTAAACAATTATCGCACCCTGTGCGTTGGCAACAATGCATGGAAAAACTATATTCTGATAAATTTATTTCAGGTAAACCTATTTTTGGTTTTGAATATGGACCAAAACCGGTGGTAGGGCCATTAGCCAAGAAAATACTAGGTGAGCATATTACACTGATGAATTAATACATTGATCTTTAATCTAATTGGTGATGGTGAATTAATTTTTATATCAGTAAATTTTATTTTTAAATCTATTGTTTGCACGTGGGTTAATATTTTTACTCTGTGCGAATGGGCTGGTTTTATTTAAAAGAAATCATTTTTTATTGTTTGCCAGAATACAAATAGGAGAGTTATTGATGGAATATTCTATCATTGGCGTAGCTGCACAATTTTGTGGAGGTTTGTCATTGTCTCATTATTGGCAGACGTTAGTTGAAGGCGGCTCTTTGATGGGAGTGATCGACGAAGAACGCTATCAACTTAATAATCGCCAAACGCCGGTTAAGTGGGGGATCAAGGAAAAGATACGCGGTATGTTTCTTGAAGATATTGATAGCTTTGACAGGCATATCTTCCCTCTCTCGGGTTCTGCAATTATGTTTGCAGACCCACGGCAGAGATTGTTTCTACAAACCTGCTGGCAACTTCTTGAGGATGCAGGATTAGCCGCATCAACACTAGCAGGCAAGAAAGTGGGAGTATTTGTTGCTCAGGATGGCTGGTATTTAAATTCTTATGTCGACAGAATTCCAGATGAACATAAGGAAAGTCAGGAGTTTATTGTGCCAGGAAATGATCCCTGTTTTCTGGCAAATCGGGTTTCTTTCTTTTTCAACTTCCATGGCCCATCTATTGTTGTTGATACAACCTGTTCAAGTGCTTTTGTCGCTTTGGATATGGCATGTCAGGCACTGGAAGACGGCGATTGTGACTACGCTATCGTAGGGGGAATTTCGCTGTTCTTAAATCCCTGGAAAGCGGGAGAAACAACAGCCACACCGTTTGAAACCAGCGGAGAGGATATTCACAGTTTTTCTGAAAAGGCTTCAGGATACAGAACTTCAGAAGGATGCGCGGCTTTACTTTTGCAAAGAAACAGCGATGAAGTAAATCAGCGCCATCATGTTTATGGTGTCGTGCAGGCCAGCGGCCATAATTCTGGTGGTAAAACCAATTCATTTGCCCAGCCCAATAAAGAACAACAAATCAATCTGTTTCAGACCGTATTAAAAAGAGCGAACCTTTTGCCTGAGCAGATTAATTATATCGAAGCACATGGCGTTGCATCCCAAATGGGAGATGCGATTGAAGCGAATGCTTTGGTGGATGTTTTCGCCCGCCCGCAGAACGCGGCACCCTGCTATGTGAGTACGGTCAAACCCAATATTGGCCATAACCATGCCAGCTCCGGGTTTTACGCCATCATCAAGGGATTGATGGCGTTCAGGTATAACCAGATCCCTTTGATTCGCGGATTGGATAAAGCGACGTTGAATGCCGGCATTCCATCCGATACTCAGGGGATTCAGTTCCTGACAGAGACGGTTGACTGGCCACAATCTGAGGAAGGAACACCCCGGCATATATTTTTCAGCAGTTATGGGTTCAGCAACGTCAATGCGGCTATTGTCCTGCGGGAACCCGATAACTCATCTGCCACCAAAATAAGTCCTCTGGTGGAAACGGTAACAGAAAAGCCGGTATTGGTTTGTCTGTCTGCAAAAAGTGATGAACAGCTTTACCAACAGGTAGTCAATCTGTGTAAGACGGTCAGTGAGCCGGATTTTACTGAGAATTTCAATCTGCATGAACTTGCTTGGACACTTAGCACAGGAAGAGAAGCGTTTACGCATCGTTGGGCAACTCTGGTTTCGTCAACAGAACAACTCCGGTGCGTATTAGAAGCGTTTACTGAATCGCCGGAAAAACAATACCCAACAATCTATCAGGGAATATTGGCCCAAAATGTACGGGAAGAAGTATTAACAGCTCAACGCGCTGAACTTGCCGTGGCAGCAAATAATGGGTTTCCGGTAACGTCATTAGAAACTGTTGCGAGATGCTGGATTACCGGTGTTGATATTGACTGGATGCAGTATTGGGGAGATGCGGAATGGCGGCGTATTCCTTTACCTACCTATCCGTTTGCGAAAACTTGCTATTGGGTGCCTAAAGGTGAAATTCGCAGCCTATCGTCACAGGAGGTCTCTTCTCAGAAAGGAGCCAGCCAATTTATCCATCCGTTTGTCCACCAAAATACTTCTGATTTTGCGGAACAGCGCTTCAGCACCACATTTTCCGGTGAAGAATTCTGCCTGAAGGGGCATGTGATTCACGGTATCCGCGTATTGCCGGGAGTCGGGCATTTAGAGCTGGCCCGCGTTGCGTCACATCACTCTTTCGGCTCAACACCGAATTCTTCGTCAGAAGTGAAGGAAAAAACCGGACTGGCGCTGAAAAATGTCGTCTGGGCGCAGATTATCGGTGTCATTGATGAACCTCAGCAGGTACATATTCGTTTTATCAATCATGGAAATGGTGAAGCAGGTTATCAACTATATAGCGGGGCAGAAGAAGAGACGATCCATAACACCGGCGTAGCGACACGAAAAGCGCTCACACCAGCACCTGTCTATGATATTGACAACCTAAAATCCAGATATCTGCAAAACGCATACTCTCCTAAGCAATACTATGACATGTATTACGCGCTGGGCTTATACATGGCACCTGACTATCAGGGCATTGAAGAACTTTATATGGGGATGGATCATGTTTTGGCAAAACTGTCACTGCCTGAATCTCTGAAGCCAACCAGAGATCAATTTGTTTTGCATCCCTGTTTAATGGATGGGGCTCTTCTCTCATCCGTCGGGCTTTTAATGCGTTTTGGCGATCTCAATCGGCCCATTCCACCTAAATGTTTAATCCCTTTTGCCCTTGATGAAATTGAATTTCATGATGAAGAATCCCAATTACACTGGGCCTGGATCAGTTATAGCTCAGACAGTAGTGCTTCGGATCCTTTCCCGAAAGTTGATGTCGATTGTTGTGATATTAACGGCAAGGTGTGTATTCGGTTCAAAGGATTCAGTTGTCGGGGATTGGGTGCGCAGTCTGCGCCACCGGCAGAGGAGGCACCGTATTTATTACAGCCTCAGTGGAAAAATCAGGCGTTGCCTGCTGATACTGCATTACGCGCTGCCACAAAACGCATCGTGTTCCTGTGTGAATTAGAGAGTCTTCAATCTGAGCTGTTGTTTAGGTCAGATACCGACACATGTGAATATATTGTATTGCCCAAAATTCTTCATGACGAATCGCCGTTAAAAAGGCAACAAAACGTTATTACACTCTGTAAAAAAATTGATGATCTGATTCAGCATTCCCCTACAGAACCCATACTTATTCAGTTGGTATTACCGGAAGCCCGTCCGGAATATGCCATCGTGACCGCGCTATTAAAAACAGCCTATCAGAACAATGCCAATCTGCTTAGCCAGACGATTTATTGTGATGATGAAGATGGGCTTATTGAGAAATTGTCAGAGGAAACCTCACAAATAAAATATGACACCGTTCTATGGCAATCGGAGGAACGCTGGGTTCCGCATTGGACTGCCTGGACGCCTGAAAGTGGTTCTGTGGACAATTTAACACCTCCGTGGAAAGAAAAATCTGTTTACTTAATTGTCGATGAAGATGGCAGCATGGGGCGTGCGATTGCCAGAGATATTACAACGCATACCGATTCAGCTATTGCCATTGTTTTGAGTGAAAGTGAAAAGAACCAATACCAAATCACAATAGCATCAAAGACGACAACGATTAACGACAGTGTTATTTGTCTTGATACGGTCACATTAGCGGCACTTGTTAGCCGAATTGAGCAAAATTTTGGCGCACTGCGGGGCGTATTTTTCTGTGTGGGGACACACTTTGCAACAAATTCACAGCATACAGAGAACCAAGCCTTAACTTCAATACTTGAACGTTATCAGGGACTGTCACGGCTGGAGAAAGTCACTCAGGGGGTGCCGCTTGATTTCTTTACAGTTCTGACCTATCGGGATGGTGTATTAGGTAGCTCTGGGCATCCTCTGTTTTCTGCCTATTGTGCTGCGGTCAATAACTTTGTTCGTCACAGTCAACAGAGTCCTGAATCAACACAATATCAAAAGCAAACACTGTCATTGATCCTGCCTCAATCTAACGGAACAAATGAGGGGGAATTTATTCGCCATATGGCGCTTCAGTCTTTATATCAGGCACTACATGAGAGATTCAGTGGTGAATTGATGCTGATGGAAGGCGGAACAATAGAGCGTTTCAGAGCAGAAATGCTGGGAATTCGTCCTTATTATGAACCTGCTTTCTCGTCAACTACAGAAAATAACGTCAACTCACTGGCCAGTCAGGAGCAGGTATCATCCGATCTCGAACCTACTGCGGTGGATTTGATTAAGAGGGTTGTGAGCAAGGCGGTAAGCCTTCCTTTAGCCGAAATTGATGAAAATGCTGGCATGGAAAAATATGGAATAGATTCCATTTTATCCATCAAGATGACGGAAGCACTGGAACAGGATTTCGGTGTCCTGCCGAAAACCCTGTTTTTTGAATATCTCACCATCCGGGAACTGGCGGCTTATTTTGTTAAGCATCATCGCCTTGTTTTACTGGAAGGGGCACAAAACCACTCACAAAACAAAAACGTTCAGACATCATCAATCTCAGAAGGTTCTCGCCTGTCAGTACAACCGTTTCCCGGCAGAACAGACAAAACAGAAAACCTTTTTGTTTCTCAGACAGGCGAGGTAGCGAATACCACTTCCGAGTCAGATGATATCGCCATTGTTGGTCTGGCCGGACGTTTTCCTCAGGCAAGAAATATGCGTGATTTTTGGCAGCTTCTGAGAGAAGGGCAGGATTGCATTACCGAAATACCTTTTGAGCGCTGGGATCATTCGCGTTATTTCGACATGGATAAAACTAAACGAGGCAAAACCTACGGCAAATGGGGCGGTTTTATTGATGGTGTTGATGAATTTGATCCACTGTTTTTTAACTTGTCACCCCGCGATGCGCGTGTGATGAGTCCGCAGGAACGGTTATTTTTACAATGCGCCTACGAAACAATTGAGGATGCGGGATATAGCCACAGAACATTAGGTTCCCGTGATTGGACACGGCTACCGAAAAAGACAGGCGTATATGTGGGGGTCATGTATGGAGAATATGAGTTTTATAGCATAGAAGAATTGGCAAAAGGGAACGTGCTGGAGCAGTCTATCGTGACGGGCAGTTTCGGCTCAATAGCCAATCGGGTATCGCATTTCTTTAATATCAATGGGCCAAGCCTTGCGGTCGATACCATGTGTTCTTCCTCACTGACGTCTATTTACCTTGCCTGCCAGGCACTCAGACAGGGGGATATTGAGATGGCGCTGGCGGGGGGCGTTAATGTTTCTATTCATCCTAATAAGTATTTGATTCTGGGTCAGTCTAAATTTTTGTCTGATGAAGGACGATGCCAGAGTTTTGGTGAGGGAGGAACCGGATATGTTCCGTCAGAAGGGGTGGGAGCGGTTTTACTGAAACCGTTGACGAAGGCTATTGCAGATGGCGACCATATTTATGGTGTTATCAAGGGTATCGCCGTTAATCACGGTGGTAAAACCAACGGTTACACGGTCCCTAACCCTATCGCACAAGCTGAGGTGATTTCTCAGGCGATCCAGTCTTCAGGGGTGTCTCCGCGTGCCATTAGCTATATTGAAGCACATGGAACAGGGACTTCACTGGGAGATCCTATTGAAATAGCGGGTCTCAGCCGGGCATTCCAGCAATGTTTACAGGATAACGACACACAGGAAGGCGCATTCTGTGCAATAGGCTCAGTAAAATCTAATATGGGGCACTGTGAAAGTGCGGCGGGTATTGCAGGTGTCGCCAAAGTACTCATGCAAATCAAGCACCGGCAGTTAGTGCCTTCTTTACATAGCCGTGAATTAAACCCCAATATTGATTTTGACGCCTCACCGTTTTATGTGCAGCGTGAACTTGCAGATTGGAAAAGACCGCTGTTGGGTGAGCTAGGCCAAAACAAAAAGGAGCAATCAGAACATCCCAGAACAGCAGGAATTTCATCATTCGGAGCCGGAGGAACCAATGCTCATTTGGTTGTACAGGAATACATTCCTGCTAACGACTTAAACTCCATCAATAATACCGACTGGCCAAAATGGGCTGTTATCCCTCTATCAGCAAAAAATCACGACCAGCATCGTGAATTGGCGCAAAACTTATCACAGTATCTTAAAGAGCAGGCGAAATGGTATTCAGAGGTGTCCAAAGCAGAATATCTGCATAGTCTTGCCTATACCTTACAGACAGGGCGGGAAGAAATGGAAGAGCGGGTCACCTTTATGGTTGATTCCCTTTCTGCCCTGATTGATAGCTTAAAGGTTTTCTCCCTGTCCTGCTTACCCTCAGCGCGTTTCTGGATGGGACGAGTAGAAAAATCTAAATCAGCAAAACAGCTAATGACTCCCGTTTATGCAGGAAAAGATAAGCAGGAAGAAGAATACGAGCAGTTACAGCAAATCGCCAGCGCCTGGACTCAGGGGCATGACATTGATTGGCAGGGGTATTATCAATCCCTTCCTGTACGGCCAAATCGCCTCAGTTTACCGACTTATCCTTTTGCCCGGGAAAGATACTGGATACCTGAACCGGAAGCTCAGGCAGCCGATTTTTCTGTTGCAGTGGAAGAGATAGATTCAACGAAAGAGATGACCTCGACGGTGTTATATACATCGGGTTGGGAACAATGTGATATTAGTCAGAGTACGACGTATGCAATGAAGCCCAAGCGTACTGATCTATTTGTCATTGGGAATGCCAATGAAACCTTACTGACAGAGCTGGCTTTGTTAACTAGTGTGGATAACGTACATTATCTCCGTACAGAAAATGACCTTCATACTGATAGCCTGCATTCAAGCTCTTTATCTGATCTTGTTTTGCGATTAACTAATTATTGCCAGCAGCGAATCCATTCCGGTCAGGGATTACCGACATTCATTGCGGTTTTTGCACCATGGAAAAATAACGGATTACCTTACCGCGCTTTATTGGGGGCACTCAGAACCCTCAGCATGGAATTTCCTGTGGTACAAACGAAACTTATTCTGGATGCGGCACTGGATAATGCAGACAGTGAAACTTTCATCCGGCATGCAGAAAAAGAACTCCTTTCTTTAGATCAACTTTCATCTGCTGTGTGCTATCAGGAAAAAGACCAGCGCTTTGTCTGGCGTCAAAAAGCGGTAGAACCGACAGACTTAACGAATCTTCCTTCGTTGTTTACTCATGAATGCAGGACGATTTGGATTACAGGTGGTCTGGGAGGATTGGGATACCAGATTGCACAATATATCGGCACAAAAACAGGCGCACAGCTTGTGTTATCAGGGCGTTCTGTTCTTGATGCTGATAAAGAAGCTCAACTGGACTCACTAAGAAAACGCGGAATAAAAGCCGAATATGTGCCATGCGATGTGAATAACTACGCTGTACTGGAAAAAACCATGCTGCTTATCCGCCAGCGTTTTGGTGCTCTGCATGGCGTTATTCATTGTGCCGGTGTTATCCATGATGCTCTGACTATCAATAAAACAGAGGAAGAAATTGACCATGTGATCACCACTAAGGCATCAGCGGCTTGTCTGCTGGATGAAGTGACTCAACACGAACCACTGGCATTTTTTGTCATGTTCTCCTCACTTGCCTCTCTGGGAAATATCGGCCAGATAGATTATGCGGCGGCAAACGCCTTTCTGGATACATTTGCTGAATATCGTGAAGATTTAGTTCAGCAGAAGCAAAGAAGCGGAAAAAGCCTGTCAATTAACTGGCCTCTTTGGCAGGAAGGCGGCATGAACGTGACGCCGAGAGTAGCAAAACACATGTTTGATACCTTTGGTATCGTCCCGCTGGATACAAAAACCGCACTGGAAATACTGGAAATGGCGATTCGCTCACCGTTCTCTCAGTTTGGTGTGATGAAGGGGGATGAGCAAAAGATTAAGGATTACCTGAGATTATCTGACGATTCTTTACCTGTTACACCGCTGTCTGTATCAGATCACAAAGATTCGGATATCACATTTAATGATAAGAATATGGATTCTGTTAATCCGAGTGAATCAGATAAAAGTGAGTCAGGTAACTTGGCTGCCGCCATTGCGGATATTGCAGCCGGAAAATTATCAGAACTACTGGGAATGCGTAGCGAAGCCATCGATATTCACCGGCAGTTTGGCGATTATGGCATGGATTCTGTCGGACTCATTGAGCTGGCTGAGTATATTAATTCTCGTTTTGGCGTCACTCTGTCACAGGCGAGTTTTCTGGAGTTCAACACATTAAATCGTGTGGCAGAACACCTGATACAACTGTTGCCAGAGCCGAGCATTCCAGTCCCTTCCGACATTTTGCCTTCTGACACGTCATCTTCCGACATACCAGACGCTGTCAGCACGCCTTCTTTTGCCATTGTGGGCTATGACTGTACATTTCCTGGTGCAAAAAATGCACAAGCGTACTGGCAGAATATTGTCCAAAAAAACATTTCTATTCAAGGGATCACGCAGGAGAAATGGCAACAACGGCATATTCTCACTCCTTCCGATAAAGAAGAAGCGGTAAAACGCATGCAGTTATTCGGTTTTTTACCGGATATCGATCAGTTTGATGCTGAATTTTGGGGTATTGATGCCGAAACGGCAAAACAGATAGATCCGCAGCAACGCCTGCTTATGCAGTGTATCTGGCGATGTGTTGAACATGCGGGTTATGACTTGGAAGACCTCACTCAGCGTAAAGTTGGGTTATTTGTTGCCGCTGATTCCACAGACTACAAATCCCTGATTAAGGATCATTCTCTGATTAACAACATCGAAGGTTGTGGCGGGTTACAGGCGGGCCTCAGTCTGGGCATGATGGTAAATCAGATCTCCTATTTCTTCAATTTTACCGGCCCGAGCGAAGTGGTTGATAACGCCTGCGCCAGTGTGTTTGTTGCGCTGCAAAAAGCCCGGCAGGCGATCCTACAGGGTGATTGTGACGTGGCGGTTGTCGCGGGGGTTAAAGTCATCCTTGATTTTATGGAGTTTTATATCCGGGATCAGGGAGGCATTCTCAGCCAGTCAGGAAAAATGGCGCCTTTTGACTACACGGCAGATGGCTATATCCGGGGTGAAGGTGTGGGTGCCGTCATGATTAAGCCTCTGGAACAGGCACATCTGGAACGTGACCCTGTCCGGGCCATCATCCGGGGTATCGGGATTTCTCATAATGGCCGGAGTGCTTTTTCGTCGATGGCACCGAGTGTTGAGAAACAGGAAGAGAATATCAAAAAAGCCTATCAGACAGCGGGGATCGATCCTTGTTCTGTTGACTATATTGAAGCCCACGGTTCTGCGACTCAATTTAATGATGTCAGTGAAGTTGCAGCTTTTAAAAAGGTTTTCTCAGAAAATCAGACCGATTCACATCGTTGTGTCATCAGCGCAGTGAAAGGCAATATTGGTCATCTGGAAGCCGCTTCAGGCATGGCCTCCCTGATTAAGGTGATTCTTGCTATGCAGCATGGCGTCATTCCACCGATTGCTTCTTTCTCTCAATTACATCCTTCGATTTTTATTGAGAACACGCTCTTGTTCTTTCCGCGTGAGCCGGTTCTGTGGCAACAGGCCAGTTCAGACAAAACACAGCCAAGACGGGCCGGATTGAACTCGATTGGAATCACGGGAGTTAATGCGCATGTCATTTTGGAAACCCCTGAACAGCGCGAAGTGCCGGTTTTCTCCCAAAGGAAAGAACACGTTCTTATTCCTATTTCGGCGAAATCTGAGAAAACCTTAAAGGTGTATCTGAGTCAGTGGCTGGATTATGTGCATCAAGAAAAATCAGTCGGTCATGATAACCCCACGACGTTAAGAAATCTGGCTTACAGCGCCCAGACGGGGCGTGCGGATATGCCATTCCGCACGGCGATCATTGTCAATGATTTAGAAAAACTCATCGCAACGCTGGAGTGGATGATCACAGGAGAAAACGGAACGCCGCCAGCGGGGGTGGTTGCGACGGGTGTTGTTTCTTCAAAAAGCCGCTTCCCCAAAAAGCAGGTTGCATTTTCCACCACATTGCCCGTGTTGAAACAACTGGCGGACGATTGGGTCACAGGTGCCTGTATAGACTGGCGGGCTTTTGCGCAGGGGCACGGAGTTTACGTTGACATTCCCGGTTACCCGTTTGACGAACAGCGATATTGGTTCCTATAGGGAACCCATTTTTAGAACCAGAAACACGCAAATTAACGCCGTTATCCAAGAGATAACGGCACAACAATGTATTGGAAAAGGAAGTAAAAAGATGAGTGAAGTTAATGAAAAAAATAATTTATTGGACTCATTGAAAACCATCGCAAAAGAAATATTGCAGCAAAGCGGTGATATTAGTACTGAGGCACATATTCAGGATCTGGGGTTTGATTCTAAATCGCTGGTTATCTTTACGGATAAAATTTCCGGTGTGCTGGATAAAGAGGTACATCCCGGTGTGTTATTTGAGTTCACCACGCTGGAGAAATTTGCTGATTATCTTATGAATTATCAGACATCAGCAGCGAAGCGATTTCTAACCGCCTTATCCTCACCCACATTAACAGAAGAAACATTAACAAAAGAAACATTAACTGCGGGAAAGGTGTGTCTTTCTCAAGGAAATGAAAACAGCTGTCAGAAAACCTGCTCCTCTAAAAATACGAATGATCTTGCCTATATGACGGGAATGACCCGGGGCATAGAACAAAACATCCCGGTGATTATAGGGGGAGGTATTGCAGGTATGCTCATCAGCTATCAGCTTAGTCAGGAGAAGATCCCGCATATCATCGTCGGTAAGCCGGAAATTGGTGATATGCCAAAACTGGGTGAATCAATGACAGAGGTAGTGAGTATTGAATTTGCCCGCCGTTTTAAAAATCTGTCCCGATATTTCTATCCCAAAGAGTTCACGCCATTTTTTATGGGGGAATTAGTTGCCGGGTTACGGTTCCATTTTTTCGAATCGCTGGCTTCGCTTTTCATGGAAGAAGATATTCCTGAACATTTTATTCATATCGACAGGCTCGGATTTGATAAGGCGCTGTATGAAGAGACTGTTGCAGCTCCTGAATGTACTTGGATTGAAGCCTTAGTAGAACACGTTGAATATTCTGAGGATAGTGACAAAGTTTCATTACTTCATCTGTCCGATGGACAGATTATTCAACCTTCTTATGTTTGGGATTGCACCAACCATGTCCGTTTATTAGGGCGCAAAATCGGGCTTTCCTATACCGAGCTGGACAGCCGCCGACAGGTGATTTTTACCCATTATTATCAAAAAGCGGGTAGTAAACTTTGTGATTCCAAAGAGCTTCCCTGGATGCACGCAACATCATTGCTGAGTGCAGATGAAGAGTTCGATCAGCTGAAAGGCGTTTCCTGGCTAATACCGCTAGGTGATTATGTCTCCGTTGGTATCAGTATGCTGCCTGACGATGTGAGAGATCGCACAGCAGAAGAGATTATTGCCTTGCTGACAAAAGCCTACCAGAGACGGGGATTAGATTACTCAGCACATTTCACCTGCCGTCGGGAAATAGTGAGCCTCCCGACCCAACATTTCATATATGAACGATTTACCGGTAAGAACTGGGCACTGGTTGGCGGAAGTGGGATCAGTACATGGTTTACTTCCGGCTCAAATTTAAGTATCGCGACCCTAATGTCCTCTATCGCGCCAAAAATCATTCAGTCACCGGAACTCTACGGTGAATATTACACCACGCATGTCCGTGGTTTTGCGAAAACACAGACGATTTATGATGCTTTCATGGAATCAAATATTGGCTCCGTGGATGCGCTTAAGTTTTTAAGTGGCGTGGTTGAACAGGCAAGAAGCCGTATCACGTCTTTCTTCCTGCTTGATGAAATAGAGGGAAAATCCAGCGGTAAAGTGGCTCGTGAGCTTTGGCAGGAAAATACCGTCATTGATAAGGAATACTTCGATTTTCTGAGACAGATAGCCACTCATGCCCGTCCCGAAGATCGTCAGCAACAAACTGATTTGATATTCCAGAAGCTCATGCAGTTAGAGTCAATGGAACATCAGGTACGACTGCCTTACTTAAAAGACAGCAAAGTAAGACAGGAAAAACCTCAATTATTCATATGATTATGTAATGGATGGCATTTCTATGACCGATAAAATGACTTGGCTATTACAACATCCGTATGCAGAGTTTGTTCTGGGATTGAAAGCGGCATGGGAAGATGACCTGTCTTCTGACGCCTTTAATAATCTGTTTGCTCAAAACTGTGTGTGCCATATGCAGAGTAACGAGTTAAATGATGCTCAGGCGTTTCAGACATTTATTCAGTCAGTCAGGCTGAACACGGCTAATTTAAAACTTATCCCGGAAAGCGTGATTGTTCAGGATGATATTCTGCATCTCTTTCACCGTTGGAAAGCGGATCGCTGGCATGATGAGATTATTTCCGGTGGCGAATATTCAAATTTTTGTCAGATAGCAATACGCATCAATGACGGCAAAATCGTTGAATTATGGCAACAGGTGCAGGACTTTCTTTTTTTGGTTGGCATGCCGCTTTCTGAAGCATGTTTGTCTTACCCCGCCTGGCAACAACGTGTGTTGGTTAACAAAGAAAAAGAGGGTTTGCATGTAGCCTCTGATGAACAGTCCATCCGAATGAGTGAGAAGGCTAAACAGCTTGTTGATTGTGTCTTCAATCAGGGTTCATTGCGCCACATTGACAGCCTGCTACACCCAGAGCTGGTATTTCATAATGGCAATGTCACCGGTCATGGAATTGCTGAATGGAAAAGTTTTATTTACGCATTGCGAACGGCGATAGGAAAGGAGGGAGTTACACTATTTGATGAGTTATTTATTCGCGATGAAAACACCTTAACGTTATTTGTCCGAATGGAATTAACCCAAGCCTCTCCCTTTGTTTTATCCCGCCTGAATGGCATGTTTTGTGTATTAAAGCTGGAGATGGACGAACACCGCATCACGAAAATTCAAACGTATCCTGAGAATTACTTGTTTTTCTTAGGCATTGATTTTCCTCAGCATGAAACGCGTCTTAAACAGCTTTTTCGGGGAAACAGGCTGCCTTTAGAGATAAAAACTCAGCCGAAACATGAAGCCGAGATAAAAATGCCACCGTTCTCTGAATCTGTTCGGAATGAGCAAGTGGCGATTGTTGGGATTGCAGGGCGTTTTCCGCAGGCGGATTCTGTTGATCAGTTCTGGAGAAATCTGCTTGAAGAAAAGTCTGGTTTTTCAGCTTTTCCTGAAGATCGTCCGTGGCTGTCTGCGGGAACAATCATTCGTTCTGCCGGGTTTATTAATGATATTTTCCGGTTTGATGAACAGTATTTCCAGATCCCGCCAGCCGTTGCTCAGTATATGGATCCTCAGCATCGTTTGTTGCTTGAGATTATTAATCAAAGCATTGAAGACAGCGGTCATGCTAATCAGGACGTGAGCGGCGATCGTACTGCGCTGTTTGTTTCAGCTTTAGCTAATGATTACGAAAAGCTGCTGAGAGATAAGGGCGTAGAGGAGAATTTCTACTATTGGGCTGGTAATGAGCCTGCCATGTCATCGGGTAGGATAGCCAGATTCCTTGATATTCAAGGCCCTACCCAATTTATTAATACAGAATGCACGGGAGGCACAACGGCATTGCTGGGAGCGTGTGATTTGATTCGCTCAGGGCAGGTCGATCAGGCTATTGTCAGTGCAAGCAGCCTTTTCCTGCATCCTTACGGTTTTATTGCGCGTGAGGATGGAATTTTGTCGTCCGCGGCAGCACCTGAATTGTTTAGCAAGCGAAGCAAGGGGCAACTCAGGGGAGAAGCGGTCGTCTCTGTGATTGTTAAATCATTGTCGAAAGCACAACAAGATGGAGATGATATCTATGCCATTATCGCGGGTGGCTCGGCAAATAATAGCGGAAGGACATTTTCCCTCATTTCTGCCAATGTTGAACAGCAGGCTAAAACCATCAGTAAAGCCTGGCAAAATTCGGGGGTATCGGCAGATGATTTCTCCGTAATTGAGTGTAACGCATCCGGTGTCAGAGCAGGAGATTTTACAGAAATCACCGCTCTGAAAAAAGTTTTCCTGCCCCATCAGCATATTCATCTCTCCACGGTAAAGGGAGCTATCGGACACACTGAGGCGGTTTCCGGTCTGGTGGCACTGGTGAAAGTTCTGCTGCAATTGCGTCATCAGACCATTATCGGCACTCAGGGACTCAGCGAGATTGATGACAGCTTAGGGTTAGAGGGTTCCGGACTTTATCTCAATCATCATCATCAAAAATGGGACTCCACTATACGGGAAGGGGAGGCGTTACCCAGAATTGCCGGTATTAATTCATTTGCCGGAGGTGGGTATAACACCCATGTCGTGGTTAAGGAATTTATCAGGCAAGAAAATACGAGCGTTAAGCAAGCAACGATGCCGGTGCTAGTCCCGCTGTCATCGCACTCGGAAGCCTCGTTACGCGATCATATTGTGCAGATAAAACGATATTTACAGGAACGGCAGTTACAGAAACAGGAGGTTGATTTAGCGCGTTTGGCATTCACGTTGCAGTCCCGTGAGGCACGGCAATATCGGGTAATTTTAGAAGTATCCCACTTATCTGAGCTGACATCACAACTGGACGGCGTACTTAATGGCGATATTGGTATTAAGAATACCGAGGAGATTCAGCAGGAAGACACATTAAGATCAGTATCCCCTTCCTGCCTTACAGATGAAATAACCACGGAACTGATGCTGCGTTGGTTAAGAGGTGAAGAACCAGACTGGTCACGTTTATGGGGAAATAAACATCCGGTGCGCCTGTCCGGTTTGCCGGTTCGCGCATTTTTAGGTGCTATCCATCGTCCGCCATTTTCCATTGATGAATCGGCTACGCTATCAAATAATGCGCTGAAATCCTGCCAATTCCGGGTCAGCACGGCTGAGTCTTATTTGCATGAACATGTGGTCAACGGGCAAATGATGCTTCCGGGTGTGGTTCATCTTGAATTTGTACGGCATGCAACGACGTTATTGTTGCCAGACTATGCAGCTACAAAACAATTGAGCTTATACAACGTAGGTTGGGCGAAGCCGGCTATCAAGACAGAAGCAGAAACCGCATTGATGCTAACGGTGAATATTAAATCAGAGACATCACCGGAAGAAAAAAACAATATTCATTTTGATGTGACTTCAGGAGATAGTGTTTTAGGAACAGAGACGAGTGAAGAAGAACACCGGCACCCTGATTCTTTGACCGTCGGCAGTATCAGTTTCTCATCATTACAGAACAGCACTTCTCTGGATATTAAACAGTGTCAGCAGTCTTGTCGGGAACGTCGGTTAACCGACGCACAATGTTACAGCGTGCTTGAACTGCTTGGTATTCAGATTGGCAAGAAACATCGTGCTATTCAGGAGATCACAATAGGGAAAAACAGTCACGAAGAGACTGTGGCACTCGCAAGGCTGGCTTTTGTAGCTGATAAAGCCCCGATGTACGAGTTCGCCCATCAATCTATGCCGTTCAAATCAAATCCGTTTATGTACTGTCCTGCCGTGATGGATGGTGCGCTACAGGCTGCTTATTTGGGATTGCTGACACAAGAAGATCTCAAACAGGGCGTAGTCACACCGCTTCCTTTTGCTGTTGATGAAATCCGGTTTATCCGACAGGTTAAAGGTGAGGCATGGGCATGGATGACAAACGTAGCATCGCCTGTATCACCCTCGTTCATCAAGAAAATGGATCTCGTCATCTGTGACAATAACGGTGACATTTGTGTTGAGATTAACGGATTTTCCATTCGGGAATTACGGGCATCTGTAACACCTTCTACTGTAGTGCAAACAGACATTTCACAGATAGAACATGCGCAAAATCAGCCGAGGCCCGAGGACATAATTGGACAGCTAAAAGCGATAATAGGTAAAGAATTAGGTATCCCACCCACACGGTTGCGGACTTCTGAACCTTTAGATAAATATGGTATTGATTCAGCGATTGCCATACAACTGGTTGCGATTTTGGAAAAAACGTTTGGTTCGCTGCCTAAGACCTTATTTTATGAATACAAATGCATTGCCGATATCGCTCAGTATCTGGCTCAAACGGTTACTCACGATGCAGATAAATCCCTCCTTTCTTTGGATCAGAAAAAAGAATCTGATTTAGCCAATCAAGGGCAGAATATCCCTGATAATCGGCTGAACATTGCCATCATCGGGATAAGTGCAAAATATCCGCAATCAGAGAATATCGCCCAAATCTGGGACAATCTGAAACAGGGTAAGCGCTGTATTAGTGAGATCCCACAGAATCGGTGGAATTGGCAGAATTATTATCGCGGAGACAGTCAAAATACGCACCTCAGCAAATGGGGAGGCTTTCTGAGTGGCGTTGATGAATTCGATTTCGCATTTTTCGATATCTCTGAAAGTGAAGCCGCGGCAATGGATCCTCAGGAACGTTTATTCTTGCAGGAAGCGTGGAAAGCAATTGAAGATGCCGGTTACACCCCTGAAACACTGGCCGCTGATGAGAAGAGAGAAAAAAATGGCATAAACGCAGTCGGGGTTTATGTCGGTTCAATGTACAGTGAGTATCAACTGCATGACGTAACATCCGATGACCTGAAACAACCGATTGGATTAGTCGGCAGTCAGGCCAGTATTGCTAACCGGCTTTCTTACTTCATGGATTTTCACGGGCCTAGTATGACGCTGGATGCCATGTGTACCTCTTCAATGGTTGCGATACAGCTTGCCTGTCAGGATCTGAAACAAGGACGTACTCACGCGGCTATCGTCGGCGGCGTTAATTTGACGCTTCATCCTAATAAATACTTAACCCTTAGCCGCAGAAAAATGCTGTCTTCATCGCCTGAGCTTAATAGTTTTGGTGAAGGCAGTCATGGTTATATTCCGGGAGAAGGGATTGGTGTTCTGGTATTAAAAAGATTAGAGGATGCCTTAAATGAAGGTGCGCACATTTATGGCGTGATCCAGGGCTGCGCGGTGAACCAAAACGGAAGATCAAATGGATTTGGTGCTCCGGACCCGAAAGCACAGCAGGTAGTGATTGAGCAGGCCATGACAGAAGCAAAAGTCAACGTGGATGAAATCAGTTACCTCGAAGCACACAGCACAGGCACACGATATGGCGATCTGATTGAAGTTGGTGCATTAACAAAAGTTTTTCAAAAACGAGCAGATAATCATCATCCTGCATGCTTGATAGGTTCGGGAAAACCGAATTTCGGTCATTGTGAAGCCGCGGCCGGAGTTGGCAGTGTTATTAAAGTCCTGCTTCAAATGCAACATAAAATGATTGCGCCAACACTTTATGGTGAAAGGCTGAATCCCGATATTATTTTCGAACAGACACCTTTCTCCGTTAATTCAACATTAATGGAATGGAAACAGCCCGACAGGGAAGGGATGAGCATACCGAGAATCGCCGGAATTTCTTGTTTTGGTGCTGGTGGAACCAATGCCCACCTTATTCTGGAAGAGAGTACACCGCCTGAACTGTCAGAAACAGGGATAAATCTTCCCTGTGCCATTATTCTTTCAGCGAAAACGGTTAGCGCATTGCAGGATCGCGTGAAACAGTTGTATGACTTTCTATCACTGTATCAATTTGAGAACAGAACTCACGAAACTGAACTTTTGCTGATGCGTTTGGCGTTGACCTTACAAATAGGCCGGGAAAATATGCCGGTACGTGTAGGTTTTCTGGTGCAAAATTTGAAGGATTTATGTCAGCAGCTTAAACAGTGTGAATGCAGCAATGAAAATATCATCGCACTCAGCAGTATCGATCAATTTGAAGAACGTGAATGGCAGGAAAAAATTAATGGCTGGCTGGTGGAAAATAACCATCGTGAATTACTCCATGTTTGGTGCAAAGGTGCAAACATCGAATGGCATCGGGTATATCGGGAGCGGTTGCCTGAACGTATAAGCCTGCCAACTTACCCATTTGAACGTCATAAAATTGAATTAAAAGCGATTGAAACAGTACCGTCATTATCGGCCAGCGTACAGACAGCCTGTTTATACGGTGAGGACGGATTCGCTTTTCTTTCCAATCGGACGATAGCGTTTCGGG
Source organism: Xenorhabdus sp. PB61.4 (assembly GCF_963894935.1). Classification (NCBI taxonomy): domain Bacteria; kingdom Pseudomonadati; phylum Pseudomonadota; class Gammaproteobacteria; order Enterobacterales; family Morganellaceae; genus Xenorhabdus; species Xenorhabdus sp. PB61.4. Next base: position 19,829 of record NZ_CAWQJR010000147.1, on the reverse strand, counting down.
AAAAAGCTGAACAATTTGTTATCAAGACACTGGAAAACATTATCGAGCATAAAGTCCCGTCTGCGAACACTCCATTTTCAGACTTGCACCTGACATCATTGCATATCGTCCGTTTTCTGGATTTTTGGCAGGTTGTTTTCGGGGTATCTCTCCAATTTACGATTTTTTATGAACAACGAAATGTGAGATCGCTGGTTGATGATTTGATTACCAGCGAATGGATAACAGAAGAACAACTGTTAACAGCGGCAGAATTTTTTCGCTCTTCAACAGAAGAAAACGCAGCGCATACCTTCCCGCTTTCTGAACTGCAAGAGTCATTTGTGATTGGACGGGCGCTCTCCACGTATGGACAGCGTGTGGGCAGCACACTTTATTTTGAACTTCATATTGCACAGGCCATACCGATTAAGCAAATCGAGTCGGCCTGGAATCATTTAGTTGATCATCATGAGTCGCTGCATACAGTTGTTAACAACAATTTTCAGCAACAGGTTCTGGAAGATTATGCTTATTACTCCTTTCCAGTCATTGACTTATCGGAGTATTCAGATTCAGAAAAAACTGATTATCTGACAAACAGCCGGACAACGCTAAATTGTAAGGTGTTTGACTTAGCGTGTTGGCCGTATTTCGAAATCAACGCATTGATATTGGATGCTGAACATACCGTTGTACAAATTGTCTTGGATGAAGTGATCGCTGATGCCGTCAGTGTCTTTTTGCTGGTAGAACAGTTACGTTATATGTCAGAAGATCCTGATTATGAATTACCTGCAACCTATTCTCTGAAGAAATACCTCACTTTAGTTGAACAGATTCGTACCGGTAAACATTTTCAGCAGAGCATGCAGTATTGGGTTGATAAATTAGAGAATATCCCGCCAGGACCTGATCTGAAATATCTTCCGGCACAATATCCTGTAGCGCAGACGGTGCATTGTTTAAGTGCAGAACTGCCCTCTGAATTGTGGTCAGCCATAAAGACACAGGCTGACATGTTGTCCTGTTCAACCGGTGCGATGTTGCTGAGTATTTTTTGTGAAGTACTTCATCAGGTTACGGAACAGTCACGTTTTAGTCTCAATCTGACTAACTTCAATCGATTAGCCATCAATCAGCAGATCAGCGGGCTGGTTGGGTTGTTGGCCAATAGCAATATTTTTGTTTCAGAATGGGAACCGGAAAATACGTTTCAGTCACGGATCATTGCCTGCCAGCAGCAGCTGGATAGAGATGCCAGTCACAGCTTTGTAGGAGCGGTCAATGTACTCAGAAAATTACGACAGAATCCGGCTAAACGTGCAGATATACGCTTATCGGTGGTTTTTACAAATTTAATCTCTGCTGCATTTCAACAACCCAATCCTGAGGATGGCTGGTCTGTTCAACATATGATGAATACAACGCCTCAAGTAGCGTTAGATCATCATGTCTTCGAGGTTAACGGGCGGTTGGTCTATCGCTGGTATGTCGCCCATGCGTTATTGGAACAAGGTTCGGTCGTTGCTTTGTTTGACCTTTATCGTCAAAAACTGATTGACCATGCGCAGTCTATTTCAGAAATCTCTGTTTCAGGTGAGCAAAAAAGGCAGGATTTAGAGAGATTAGAGAAAGAAAAAGCACAGAGCAGCTTTTTTCCTCTGCTTGGCATTCAGAAGGCCTTATATGCTGGGCAAATGATGCCCGCAAAACTGGGTGGAAAAACCTGTTGCTGTCAACTTGAGTTTGATATTGATGTGCTTGATATTTCCCGGTTAACCCGTGCCTGGAATGAAGTTGTTGCTTATCATCCGGTTTTGAGAACGCATTATCTCGCTTCATTGCATCAGAAGGTGTTGGATAACATAGCGGATTATACAATCCTGACCGATAGGGTGATCGGGACAGAAGCAATATTTCATCAGCGATGTCATGCAATACGTAATGAAATGTTGTTGACACGTTATTCAGCAGGAGAATATCCGGGATATCGCCTGCGGGTGTGTACGCTTGAAGGGCAAAAAAATCGACTGTTTATCAATTTTGATTTTGTTCTGATTGATGGGAAAAGTATTTTTCTGATACTTAGCCAATTGTTTAATAAATATAAATCAGAAAATTATCGATTATCGACACAGAACATCACATTTCAGGATGTTGTTCTGCATTATAAGCATCAACAGAATACCGCAAACTGCATAACAGCGAGAGATTACTGGCATGATAAATTCTCCCGGATGAAACAGGGGCTTAATGGATTAACACCATTAGCCCATCAGACATCTCTTCCCGCACCATTGACACAGGTATTATCTTATTATCGTCAGATACAGGCACTGGCTGAAAAGCTGAGTGTTTCTGTTGACAGTATCCTATTGGCAGCTTTCGGTTTCACGCTTTTAAACTGGAATAAGTTAAAAACCGGATCGGATGAACCCATTACCATCGCAGTGGTTTCCTGGGACAGATATGCCGGGGTGCCTGAAACCACAACGGGGGTATTTACCCGTCTTAGCTGGGTAAGTTTTTCAGAGACAGATCAAACCCCAGAACAGCTTATTCTCCGGGTTCAGGCGCAGCTGGATAACGATCGGCATCATGACGTCGTTGATGAACTGGACATGGCAGCGCATTACCCCGATCTGCATTTTCCGATAGTTTACACTTGCCTGCTGGCCTACGGTCCCGATTTTCCTGAACCTGTCTATAGCATTTCCCAAACGCCGGGGGTTGTCTTAGACAATATTCCTACTGTACTCAATACATCCTCTCTTCGCCTCCAGTGGGATGTACTGGAAAGCGGCCGGAATGAATTTTCCTCTGTCTTTCAACAATATTGTGCTTGTCTCAAAAAATGGTTTTTTACGGATGAAATGCTCAATTTTGGGCATCAGGGGAAAGACCTTGCTGATTATGATGTGCGGAACTCTGCAACCGTGGACGGAATGCCATCATGATGAGGAGAAACAGGGGAACTTCTATGGGCGAGAAATGTAATGTTAGTGATCTCAATGAATTCATTGGGATATTAATGGCTGAGCATTCGGTTGATTTCAATCATGACCTGTTTGATCAGGGGATGACATCAAAATCAATCATGCAGGTGCTGATTCGTATTCGGGAACGTTTTGACGTTAATCTTGACCTTGATGAGTTTTTGCATACCCCCACAATGGCCCGCTTGAGCCATTTGATTTGCAGGCAGATTGAGAACAATCAGCAGGATACCGGAAAACCTGTCGTAACAGGCGGTACTTTACAGCAGCTTGAGCAATTAATGGCAGGCAAAGCGCTAAAACCAAATCAGGATTTGTTTGAGCATGGCTTTAGTTCGCTGAATGTCATGGAGCTGGTTTTGGCTGTGAAGAAACAGTTTGATGTAGATATTGAACTGGAGGCATTGCTCGCAAAGCCGACGTTAGAGACGCTGGCCGTGCTGATTGATCAACAAAGCGAACAACCGGTGGCTCGGTGTGAACCGCAATCTGTTTTGCCGGTGGCGGATGAAGAAAAAGAACTGTCTGTACTTTCATCGTTAACAGAAAAACAAGCATTCAAAGAAAGACAATTCAACATTCGTCAATTGGATAGCAATTTTGACACTGTCCGTGCCAAAAAACTCTCATCTGAGGAGTTTCAGCATCACTATAATACCCGACGCACTTTCAGAACATTTGATGATGCGCCAATGCCAAAAGACAGCGTATTGGGATGGCTGAGTGCACTCAACGCCATGCTTATTGACGGCAGTCATCGATATCTCTATCCATCGGCGGGCGGAACCTACAGTATCCAGATTTATGTTGAGATAAAACCCGGCAGAGTGGGAGGATTTTCAACCGGGTTTTATTACTATAATCCGGTTGAACACAAGCTGGATAAAATTTCATCGGATGAATTGCCTCACAGCAGCCATTTTTACTATAACAGACCCTATTATGACAATGCGCATTGCTGCTTATATTTTGTGGTTGAGTACGATGGTATTCGTCCTTTGTATAAAGAAAAAAGTGACTTTTTTGCAGCGATTGAAGTCGGTGCCATTGTCCAACTGCTTGCACAAAAACAAGCGCACTACCCGATTGGTTCCTGCCTGTTATCCGGCGTTGATGAAACCGCTTTAGCTGGCGTGCTGAAGCTCAAAGATAGCCAGAGAACACTTTTAGGCATGGCGTTTGGGCTGGTGGAGAAAACGCAGTTTCAGGAACCTGAGAACAGCAGTACTGAGATGCCGGGGCAGGACATTGCCATTATTGGCGTACAGGGGAAATACCCTGATGCGCCGGATATTGAAACATTCTGGAATAACCTCAAAGATCAGAAAAATTGTTTCTCCAGAGTACCTGATAACCGTTGGGGATCACCGGAATGCTCTGAACATTGGGGAGGATTTTCCCATTCAATTACAGATTTTGATGCTGACTTTTTTGGCATTTCAACGACGGAACGGGAACGGATATCGGCTCAGGAAGCCTGTTTTTTGACAAGTGTTTACGAGCTGCTGGACGGTGCGGGATACAACGGTGAAAATTTGCTGAGTCTGGGGCCGCGTGTAGGCGTTTTCTCCGGTGTGATGTGGAATGATCCTGACGGTTCAGCCGAGGAAACCGGGATATCAGTAGAGTCAGCCAGCCGCTCTACATTCTCATCCATCGTGAACCGGGTATCCTGGTTTTTCAATTGGACTGGGCCAAGCCTCGCCGTAGATACGAGTTGTTCTTCTTCATTAACGTCGATCTATCTTGCCTGTCAGGCGATTGCACAGGGTGACTGCGATGTGGCTGTAGCCGGTGGCATCAATCTTTTTGCCCACGCCACCCATTTTACTAACCTCAAACGATTTAACATGATTTCTGAACGTTGCGATGCTCAGGCGTTTGGAGAAGAAGCAGCGGGAATTATTCCGGGAGAAGGGGTTGGTGTTGTGTTGTTAAAACCACTTTCTCAGGCGGAAGCCGACAACGATCATATTTGGGGGGTGATAAAAGGAGGCAGTATTGCCCATAGTGGCAGAGTGTCGGGCTATGGTGTTCCTTCAACAAAACAGCAGAGTGAATTGCTCAACAGCACATTACAGAAAACAGGCTATGATGCAGACGCTGTCGATTATATTGAAGCCGCAGCAGCCGGCACGGTATTCGGTGATGCTTCAGAAATCCGCGCTATACAGACCGCCTTTGCGGAACGTCATACACCTCTGTTTGTCGGTACGCTAAAGCCGAATATCGGGCACCTTGAATCCGCCTCAGGGATATCACAATTAACGAAAGTCCTGTTGCAAATGAAGTATGGGTATTTATTGCCCGTCATGCCCTATAAGACGCTGAGTCCACTGATAAAACTGGATAACAGCCCGGTCAGTATTGTGACTGAACAACGTCAATGGCAGGGAACCCGGCAACATCCCAAACTGGCGATGGTGAATAGCTTTGGCAGTACAGGCTCTTATGCCAACCTCCTGCTGCAAAGCTATCATCCGTCAGAGCAGTCTTTGCAGGATAACGCGAATATCAGCCTGCCGGAATTGTTTGTTCTGTCCGCGAAATCACCGGATAGTCTGCGACGCTATGCGCAATGCTGGGTACATTTTTTTGAATCGGCATTGAAAAATAACCGGGAAATACCGCTGCAACAACTATTTGCCGTGACCCAGTCAGGACGGGAGCACTTTAATCAACGTTTAGCCATTCCTGTCAGCTCAGTATCTGAGCTGCTTAAAAAGCTGAAACGATGGATTGCAGATGGCACCGGAACCGATATTTATCAAGGTAGTATTTCAGGTGCTGGCATAGCCGAACAAGAGAGTTTGTTCTTCAATCCAGAGCAGAATCATAAAATTGCAGATGCGTGGGTAAAAGGCCAATGGCAGAACTGGAGGCAGTTTCACAGGGATGAACCGCTTCCCAAAATGCCACTGCCTGTTTATCCGTTCTATCAATCGCATCACAACTCGCCGCTCATGACCACGCAACCGGGTGAGCCAGCGATTGATCATCACCTGTCAACAGGCAACCTTCCACCATCACAGGACGCAGGCGAGAGTTCTCTCAGTATAAAAGAACTTCTGCTTTCTCTGATTGCCCGCATATTGCAACAACCTTTAGAACAAATTGATGGCAGCATGAGCCTGTTTGCATTGGGAATGTCATCATCTCAGGCGGTCAAGTTTGTACGGATGGTGGAATTACAGACGGGTATGAGTCTTCCGATTGCGATCCTACTGGAGAAAAATTCAGTGACTGAGCTGTCAGATTATCTGACGGCGCAATATGGTGAAATACAGTATGGTGAAATACAGACGAATGACATAGCGACATCCGAATTTCAGGAACCCATTCAGGCCGTACAGACTCAGGCGAACAATGTTCCTGTTTCTGTCGGGCAGACAAGAAAACCGGAAACCTATCCGTTATCCGAAGGTCAACAGGGATTATGGGTTCTCCATAAACACGCGCCTCAAAATAGTGCCTATAACTGCCCGGTCTGTTTTCGGGTCAATGGCCGGATAGATCCGTATTTATTTCAACAGGCGTTAGATTTACTGGTCAGGCGCTATCCCATACTGGCCACGACGGTATTCGAAGAGGAAGGGCTTCCTTATTTATTCAATAATCCCCAAAGTGCATTAAGGGTGAATGTTGCAACAGAACTGTCATTGACTGAGAAGGAACTTGAAGCCTATCTGTCGGAGAAGATCAGCCAGCCTTTTGATTTTGACAGCGATGCCCTGTTACGGGTCAACTTGCTGCATCTGTCTGAAAAAGAAACCATCATTTTATTGTGTGCACATCATATTGTTGTGGATGCTATTTCAGTTAATCCAATGGTTTCTGCGTTATTCAACTTTTACCACCAATTATCAGTGGATAAGCCACCTGTCGTTGAGACAGGGAAGGACAATTGGTACGACTTTGTAATGCATGAACAGGCACTTTTGCAAAGTAACGAAGGAAAACGTCGGTTAGATTATTGGAAGAAGACACTGGCTGACGCGCCTGTTTCCACCAAATTACTGGCGGACAGTTCATACCTGAATGTTGAGAAATATAAAGGTGAAACACTGACTCGGACGTTATCCTCCCATTTATCCGCAAAGTTAAAAACCTTCGCCGGTACACATTCAGTTTACCTGTCATCCGTTTTTTTGAGCTTGTTTCAGTTAGTTATCCATCGTTTTACCCGACAGGACGATATTGTCATTGGTATGCCGACAGATGCCAGAACAGAAGAACATCAGCGGGAAGAGGTCGGCTATTATGTTTATCCGATTCCTGTCCGCAGCCAGCTTTCGCAGGATATTAGCTATCCGGAGTATCTGAGAACGTTACAACAGACCGTACTGGATGGTTTAGCCCATGCTTTACCTTTTCCGGTGTTGGTAAGAACCTTAAATTTGACTCAGAGTATGGATGATTCGCCTCTGTTTCAGATGGCTTTTGTCTATCAACAAGCTATGCCGCAGAAGGAATCTCAGGCTTTAGGTAAGCGGATATCAGCAGAACATTTAACGCAATATTCTCAGACCGGAGAATATGAGTTTATGTTAGAAGTCGTTGAAGCAGCAGAAACCTTCACACTAAACGTCAAATACAACCCGTCTTTATATCGTCAGTCAACCGCACTGAGTGTGCTTGAACACTTAGTGAGGTTATTGCAGGAAGTTATTGAACAGCCTGCACGGAAACTCATTGATTTTCCCCTGATGGATCAAAAAGAGTCAGTGCAAATCCTTGAAGAATGGAATCGTACCGCCGTTAATCTGGGGGAAGCGTGTTGCGTTCATGAACTGTTTGAGCAACAGGCAGCAAAAACACCGGAAGCAGTAGCCGTGATATTTGAAGATGTCACCTTAACTTATCAGGCCCTCAATGTAAAAGCCGACCAACTGGCGTGTTGCTTGCAGGAGCTGGGCGTTGAAGCAGGAACACGGGTCGGTATCTGCATGGAGCGCTCCGTGGAAATGATAGTGGGTTTATTGGGTATCTTAAAAGCCGGTGGGGCTTATGTGCCTCTTGAACCCGGTTATCCTTCCCAACGTTTGGCTTATATCCTGAAAGATTCCGGGCCTTCAGTTGTATTAACGCAGGAGCAGCACAAATCGATTTTTACCCACTTCAATGGGAAACTTGTGTTTTTAAATGCCCGGCGCACCGAATTGCATTCTCACCATGTTTTGCCGAATTCAGTGGGAAACACGCCGGATAACCTTTGTTATGTATTGTATACATCAGGTTCGACAGGAACGCCCAAAGGGTGCATGTTGCCACATTCCGCTATCGTCAACCGGCTTCGCTGGATGCAGGATAAATATCGGCTGAACGTCACAGATAATGTCCTGCAAAAAACACCCTATAGCTTTGATGTCTCTGTGTGGGAATTTTTCTGGCCATTAATGTCTGGTGCGACACTGGTTTTTGCCGTTCCGGAAGGCCATAAAGATCCTGATTATCTTATCAGGCTGATTAGAGAACAGCAGATCACAACCTGCCATTTTGTTCCTTCTATGCTGAATGTTTTCATCAATACGCGAGGCAGCGATAAATGTGTTTCATTAGCGCGTATTTTTACCAGCGGAGAAGCACTGCCGTATAGCGTACTGGAGCGTGTCAATCAGAAATTGCAGGTCAAACTCCATAATCTCTATGGTCCAACCGAAGCCGCCATTGATGTCAGTTATTGGGAAGCGGAAAAACGGAAAGATAAAAAAACGCTGATAGGCAAACCCATTGCCAATACTCAACTCTATATTGTCGATGATCGTATGAATCTTTTGCCGGTTGGCGCACCGGGGGAATTATTAATCGGCGGTGCCGGTCTGGCAAAAGGGTATTTAAATTTACCGGAACTGACGGCGAATTGTTTCATTCCTCATCCGTTCTCCTGTGATCCGACAGAAAAAGTCTACCGCACAGGCGACCTTGCCAGATGGTCAGTGGATGGCAATATTGAATTTTTGGGCAGGATTGATACTCAAGTTAAGGTCAGAGGATTCCGTATTGAATTGGGAGAAATTGAAGAATGCCTGAAAAGTTGTGATGGAGTTAAAGCCTGCGCTGTTCTTTTAAAGGAAGATGCGCACACCGGTAATTTCATTAGTGCTTATGTCGTGTTGTACCAAAACGTGACGCTTTCCATCAAGGAACTGAATGCTTTTCTGAAACAGCGTGTACCGGATTTTATGATTCCTGCACAGATAAATATATTGGATGAATTGCCGGTTACAAGTAATGGAAAACTCGACAGAAAAGCACTGTCTGCATTAGAGACAATCCCACTATCCGATAAAGAGTTTATTGCACCATCTTCTGCTATTGAGCAGCAACTGGCAGATATTTGGAGAGATGTTCTAAATCGGACGCAAATTGGTACTAACGATAATTTCTTTGAAATAGGAGGAAATTCGTTAACTGCAATCACACTTCTGTCCCGAGTTCAGGATGCCTTTCCTGAAAATAAACTGTCTTTAATCCCATTTTATCAGGCACCCACGATCACAGGAATGATGCCCTATTTATCCGGCATGGGAAGCGCAGAAGCTGCAAATGCAGAAAAGGGATTTTTGTCGTTGTTGCACCGAAGTCAGGAAGAGGAGCAGATAACACTGGTTTGTGTGCCTTATGCGGGCGCTGCTGCGACGGTCTATCAGCCATTGGCACAGGCATTAGCGCAAAAGAATGCCGGCTATTCAGTGTATGGCGTCACTGCCCCCGGTAATGCATTTGGTAGCAGGCACGAAGAAACCGATATGGATTACAACATGCTCGCTGAATTGTGCGCTAGAGAGATAGTGGAACACGTTTCAGGGAAAGTTGCCATTTATGGTCACTGTGTTGGCAGTTATCTGGCACTGGAGATTGCCCGTAGGCTGGAATTAAAGGGAAAACCCGCCGAGTTTTTAGTGACGGCGGCTGCTTTCCCGTTACCCCGAATTATTCGCTATTTGCCTCTTAATGACCGATGGAAACATAAAAGCGATGAATCCTTATTACAGCTACTTAAAAAATGGGGCATCCCCACGGATGGGAAGCTGGAAGATTCTGTTGCCCGCTTTTTAGTCTCCCGTTTCAGGAAAGATGCAAAACTGGCTTATCAATACGAGAAAAAACGGGGTGATTGGCGGATAAAAACGCCGTTGGTGAATTTAGTCAGTAAGCAGGATCCTTTAACCAAAAAATACGCCTCACAGTATCTGAAATGGAAACGGTGTGCTCATGAAGTCAGTTTGATCACGTTAGAAGAGGGTCATCACTATTTCATTACAACCTATCCAGAGCTGGTAGCCGATGTGATTGAGCAGCTCACACTCAACCCTGACATCCTGTAATCGTAGATCATTGGTAAAACGTAAGAAGGAATCAATATGAAATTACAGAACAAGATACTGGTTCGATTCTGCTGGTCATGGATCGCGTTGGTGTGCCTGGGGACAATCATCCACGGCATCTATCGGACCTGGTGGATTACGGAGGGGGTTAGCGGAAATTTACAGCCTAACCTGTTAAATCCGGATCAGGCGAATGATATGGGATATATAAAACATCATCTTATGTCCTATATGCATCTGACTACCGGTATTGTGCTTTATGTTTTAGGGCCTCTTCAGTTTGTTGATCGCATCAGACGAAAATGGCCGAAATTGCATAAATGGTCAGGATATTGCTTCTTTATCACCATCATAGTGGTGGGAATAACCGGAATTTTAATGGCGATTCTGTTTCCCGTCGGCGGGACGTCAGAAACATCGTCATCAATTTTGTTTTCTCTGGTCATGATCTTCTGCGTCTTAAGATCTATCACAATGATTTTAAATAGGAAGGTCGAGCTTCATCGCCAGTGGATGATCCGAACTTATATGATCTCACTGGGGCCTGCCACGATGCATGCCATTATTCCACTTTTTATCCAGATCGGTGGAAAAGACATTGGTGAAGCGCTGTCACTGTCATTGTGGATTGGATTCACTATTCATCTCATTTTAGCCGAGGTTTGGATCCACAACTCACGGCTACCAGAAAAGGGACAATCCACCGAATCGAAAAAACGGAAGACTGCCGTTCCGACTCCGGTATCTCAGGAAAGATACGAAATTACACTTTGATTTGTCGTTATTAGGTTGTTGTTATCCCTGTAGGTGTGCCTACAGGGAAAGCTGGATGCTGTTGTGTGATGATTTATTAACCTTTACGTCTATATAAGGGCAGGGCATGAAATCTTCTAATTGGGTAGATAGTGTTGCATCAGGCTATGCACGCTGGGTGGTGCAAAGGCGTTATCTCAATCTTATTTTGGTCTGCATTGCAGTGTTTTTTACCTTCAAAGGTATGGAAAATCTGGCATTTACCAGTAGTTATAAAGTTTTTTTCAGTCGGGAAAACCCATTTCTGAATTCGTATGAGTCAATGCAGAAAACCTACAGTAATGGTGACAGCGCGTTGATTGTACTGGCACCGAAGGATGGCAATGTTTTCAGTCAACGGTTTCTTTCTATCGTTGAAAAGCTAACAGAGGATGCATGGCAGGTTCCAAATGCGTATCGCGTTGATTCTATAACTAATTTTCAGTCAACTAAAGCAGATGATGACAATCTGGAAATCAGGAAACTGGTTCCTGATGCGGCAAAATTAACAGAACGTAGCTTGTCGGAAATCAAGAAGATAGCGCTGAATGAGCCTCTGTTAATCAAACGCATCATTTCTGAAAACGGTGATGTGACCGCAGTCAATGTGTCTGTGCGTTTACCGGACGGAGATGACAAAATTGTCGCTGAAGTCGCAGAGTCTGTGCGCAAACTGAAAAGCCAGTATATGAAGATGTACCCGGATGTTGATATTCATCTCACCGGAGTGGCGATGATGTCAAATGCCTTTCCTGAAATCAGTATGCAGGAAATGTCAAAAACCATCCCCATCGTGTTTCTGGTTGTACTTATCCTGTGTTTTATGGTGTTGAGATCATTCAGTGCGACCTTTGTCGTCTGTCTAGTGATCGTTTTCTCTATTATTGCCGCATTGGGGGCTGCCGGATACCTCGGCATAAAATTAACTCAGGTTTCCGCTAATGTGCCGATCATTGTCATGACGTTGGCGGTTGTTGACAGTATCCATATTTTAGTGACCATTATTCATCGCATGAAGCAGGGAGACAGCAAACATGATGCAATTAAGGAAAGTTTGCGGGTTAATCTCTCCCCTGTTGTGATTACCAGTGTGACTACTGCTGTCGGATTTTTAGGTTTGAACCTGAGCGATGCACCGCCTTTTCATGACTTGGGCAATATGACGGCGATAGGCATGGGAGCTGCACTATTTTATGCCTTATTTTTACTGCCTGCGTTGATTGCTGTTCTACCTGTCAGAGTGAAACCCGGTGTACAGAAAACGCAGTTCTCCCTTGCATTTCTGGCGAACTGGATTATCGATAACAGGCGAAAATTACAGTTTGGTATTGTGGCGTTCGGGCTTGTTATGCTGACCTTTATACCCAGACTGACCGTTGATGAAAATTTTGTTAAAAACTTTGCCAAAGGACTTGAAATCAGGGATGACTCTGACTTTACCCAGGATCATCTAACGGGACTTTTCAATATGGAGTTTTCGTTAGGTGCAGGGAAAGAAGGCGGAATTAATGAGCCTGAATATATGGCAAAAGTGGATGAGTTTGCTAATTGGTCACGTGCTCAGCCTGGCATCATGAATGTTAATGTAATCACTGATACTGTGAAGCGTATTAACCGGAGTATGAATGGGGATAATGCGGCTTACTATAAGTTGCCGACAGATAGAGAAGCCATTGCTCAGTACCTGTTGCTTTATGAAATGTCTCTTCCTTTGGGGTTGGATATGAACGATCAGATTGATGTCAGACGTTCTGCAACCAAAATGACGGTGACTTTCTCTGACTTAAGTACCTTTGAAATGCAAAGGATAAAAGAGGCACATGAAAAATGGCTTATCAATAATGCACCTTCATCCATGCATACTCATGCTGCCAGCGCCTCTTTAATGTATACCTACCTGATGAACACCAATATTAAAGGGCTATTGATAGGTACCCTGATCTCGTTTCTGATTATTACTCTCTGTTTAGGCATTGTTTTCCGTAGTGCAAAATATGCATTGATTAGCATGCTACCTAATATATTGCCCATTTTTATGGCCTTCGGCTTATGGAGCATTATTGATGGGGTAGTGGGGCTTGCGGCGGCAACTATCGCGACCATGACATTAGGTATTGTTGTCGATAGCACCGTTTACTTTGTTTACAAATACCTTCGTGCTCGTCGTGAACACAACATGACGCCAGAGGATGCTGTACGTTACTCCTTCTCAACGGTTGGTATCGCTCTACTATCAACCAGCATCATTTTTATCTGTGGCTTTGGCTCGATGATGCACTCAGATTTCTTAATGAACGCACAAATGGGAATTTTTACCGTCATGACTGTAATTTTTGCCCTCTTGCTTGATTTCTTTTTATTGCCGGCATTGTTGATAGCAATAGACGATAAAACTAAGAAAAATAAACCCGCCGTACCTGATGAACCTATGATGGTAAAAATATAACGATATTACAGCATTGGTATTAAACGAATAATGAGCCTGATTTTAGGAGAAAATATAATGAAAAAATGTTTTGCCAGAATAAAAGAATTCTCGTTGGCATATCTATTTATTTTAGGTTTGCTCAGTTTCCCCACATTAGCTTCAGAAGAACGGGGGAAAGAAATCCTGCAAGAGGCTATCGCCAGAGATAACGGTTTCGGTGATACGATCACTGATCTCAAAATGACGTTATTAAATGCGGAAGGTCAGGAAAGTCACCGTTATTTAAAAATTAATACGCTAGAAGTGTCAGGGGATGGCGACAAATTATTAACTTTTTTTGAGCAGCCCAGAGATATAAAAGGAACAGCCTTATTAGCCTTTACACATTTAGATCGGGATGATGAACAATGGATATATTTGCCTGCATCACGACGGGTAAAACGTATTTCTTCCAGTAATAAATCGGGATCTTTTATGGGAAGCGAATTTGCTTATGAAGATTTGGCTTCTGAAGAGATAGAGAAATACAAAATGTACAATTATCTGGGTGAAAAACCGTGTGGACAACAAATCTGCTTTATTGTTGAGAGAAAACCCGTTGATAAAGAATCAGGATATGTCCGGCAGATTGTGTGGATAGATAAAGACTTCTACCGGTTTATCAGAATTGATTATTACGATCGTCGTAATGCATTGTTAAAAACAAGAACATTCGATGATTATCAATTCTATATGGATAAGTATTGGCGTTCATTAAACATGACGATGAAGAATCATCAATCAAATAAGATAACGAAATTGTCTGTGAGAAATATCCAATTTCAGACGGGTTTAACCGAGCGGGATTTTGATATTGCTGCGTTGAAGAGAACGAGATAGTACCCGGAGGTACAAACAATGCGGTCAATAATAAGGACGAAGAGGTGCATTATTTCACAGCTGGTCAGTGCGTTGACCATGTTCGTTTGTTGGAATGTATCTGCTGGAAAACTGGATGTCTCTGTCGGATGGGAACAGCGGGTTTTCTTTGAGAAGGGCTTATCCAATAAACAGGAAAGGGAAAGCCATTCCTTTCAGGCAGGAGGTAAATACTTTACGGAGTGGGATAGTGATAAGCAGCACATCGTTATGGATGCTCTGTATCGAAAAGACTCCAGTAGCAATAACAGAGAACCTTTTGAGCCACGAGATTTATATTGGGGATATATCCATAATTCATGGGAACTTTATGCGGGTTTCAGGAAAGTATTTTGGGGTGTGACAGAGTTTAGTCACCCGGTGGATATTATTAATCAGTCAGATTTGGTCGATGATCCTTTTGGAAACGAAAAGCTTGGTCAGCCAATGATTAATTTAACCAAAGTACATGACTGGGGTATTTTTGATCTGTTTCTGCTTACTGGATTTAGGGAGAGAACATTCCCCGGACATACAGCAAGGTTACGTGCTGAATTAAATATTGATACGCGAAATGCCGTTTATCAGCATGCGAATAAAAGATCAAAGCTGGATTTTGCTGTGCGCAGCCATCATACATTAGGTAATGTTGATTTAGGGTTATCTTACTTTAATGGTACTGAACGTACACCGGAATTTTTTTTAAATAGCGACCATCAACTGGTTCCCTATTATGGGCAGATTCAGCAAATTGGTTTGGAATACCAATGGAACATTAATAATTGGATTATTAAATGGGAAGGTGCTTATAGGGAAAAAGACCGTAACTTTTCGAAAAGTCCTAAAACCTCATTTTTAGTTTATTCGGGTGGTTTGGAATATACCCAATACGGCGTTTTAGGAAGCGGTGCTAATTTAATATTTTTTCTGGAATATATGAAAGACACCCGCAATAAATTTTCAGATACACCTTTTGGGAATGATGTTTTTGCTGGTATTCAATTTTCTGCAAATGATGAACAGGACTCAGTTTTGTTTTTAGGTGTGACTCAGGACATGCACTATGGTTCCAGAGCATGGACAGTTAATGGTAGTCGCCGACTGGGAGATAATTTCAAATTATCATTGAATGGGGCCATTTTTGAAAATTTAAATGCCGAAGATCTTTTATATGGCTTCCGTAATGAAAGTTATATTGGAATGAAATTCATCTATTTTTTTGGTATTTAGAGTTTATTAAAAGGTTAAAAATGGATAAAGATAACTTGAATATGCCTGAAGGTTTTCAACAGGAAATATTATCGGAATTACTTGGTTTAAGTTCTGCAAGGAATAATTCTGAGGTTCTGGATGAGATATTAATCAAGCATGATTTAGATAATGTTTCATTGGTTTCATGGTTTGAATCAGTTGTTGAACACTATGATAAAAAAACAGCATTAATATTAAATCAGGAGAGAATGAGTTATGGTGAACTGAATAGAAGAGCAAATGCAGTTGCACATTATTTACTTGAAAAAGCACCGGAAAGCAAATGCATAGGTATCTTTTTAGAACCCTCATTCGAAATGGTGATCAGTATCATAGGAATATTAAAAGCAGGTTATGCCTATTTGCCATTGGATATTAATAATGCGAGTGAGAGAGTAAGATCTATTCTTAATGATGCAAAACCAGATATTGTCATCACAAATGGCTTATACCTGAAAGTATTATCTGACTTTGTGGTTGAGACTTTTTGTTTTGATCGTGATTATCCGTCACTTTTACCTTCATGGGAAGCCAATCCGGAAAAAGAAGTGAAGGGTAAACAATGGGCTTATATTATTTATACCTCTGGTTCAACGGGAGAGCCTAAGGGCGTAACAATCGCACATTACAATGTCATTCATCTATTCCGTGCAGCCGAAAAACGGTTTAATTTTTCGGATAAGGATGTCTGGACTTGTTTTCATTCGATAGCATTTGATTTCTCCGTTTGGGAAATTTGGGGTGCGCTTTTGAAAGGAGGAATGTTGGTATTGGTGCCTTATAATATCAGTAGGAATCCACCCAAATTTTATGAATTATTGGTACGTGAAAAAGTCACGGTATTAAATCAAACACCAACAGCATTTAGGTTACTGATGCAAACCGATGACTATATGTCAGACAAAACAGAATCTCTCAGCCTGCGTTACGTTATCTTTGGTGGAGAAATGTTGAATGTATCGGGCCTCCGTCAATGGATAGATAAGTACGGGTATGAACAACCTGCATTAATAAATATGTATGGTATTACCGAAACCACAGTACATGTGACCTTTCATCAGGTTAAACCCGATGATTTGGACTGTAATATAAGCCCTATTGGATTACCTTTGCCCGGTGTGACCATCCATTTATTAAATGAAGCCGGGGAGCCAGTAAAAGAAAATCAGACTGGGGAGATGTATATTGCAGGTTTAGGTGTTGCTAATGGCTATTTAAATCGTCCGGAGTTAAGTCGTCAGAAATTCGTCCCTGATACCTTTGAAAGATTAGCTTCAAATTTATATCGTACCGGGGATCTTGCTCGATATAGAGAAAATGGAGAATTATATTATTTGGGGCGTATCGATAATCAGATTCAAATCAGAGGTTTTCGGGTTGAATTGGGTGAAATTGAGTCCGCAATGCGAAAATTAAGTTTTGTTAAGGATGCTATCGCCACAATCTATCGACAGGAACCTAATGAATTAAAAATTGTTGTCGTATATCAATCTAATAAAGCTGATAAGATTCAGCATAAAGAAATCAGACAGTTATTAAAAGAATATCTTCCTGATTATATGCTACCCGATTTTACAAAACGCGTTGTGGAATTTCCGATGAATAAAAACGGAAAGTTGGACTTGAATCAGATTGGATGGGGTAAAGATGAAATAAATGACAATAAGTAATTTAAACTTACAGTGATTATAATGGCCGGATATTAAATTAAGCTTTTCCTTGTTCTGTTTTTATCATCAAGTTATAGAATGGAGTAATTAATTGCGGTTTTTGCTTTCCTCCAATAAAATCAATTTTGATTTTTGTAAAAAATAGAACATGGGAGAGTAAAAATGATTGGTTATATTACATTAGGCACGAATGATTTTTCCCGTGCAGCGACATTTTACGATGAGCTGCTTGTCGAGCTTAATGCTAAACGTGTTATGGAAACACCGACTTTTATTGCCTGGGGCCCGGATTTTAATGTGACGAATTTGTGCATTATTAAACCATTTGATGGTAATCCGGCTACGGTGAGCAATGGTGGAATGATCGCGCTCAATGTTGATAGTCAGGAGAAAGTTAATGCAGTGTATAACAAAGCGATTGCTCTGGGAGCAATAGATGAAGGAAAACCGGGACTTCGTGGCGATCATGGTTTTTATGCTGCCTATTTTAGAGATCTTGATGGTAATAAATTAAATGTCTTCTGTATGTTACAGGGATAATCTCTATTACTAATATGTACACAGGCAACTTTATTATAGTTGCCTGAAATAATTAAATTAATTTAATTAGGAGAATCGGGATTTAAAAAATAAGATAAAGGTATATAGATAAATATTTTAATCGCTAACAGTTATCTAATCATATTTTAAAATTTAATTAATTTTAAATGACGGGATGATATTGTTTTTTAGTGTTGATTGATTCTTGGGGTTTTTATTTAAAAATGAAAATTTAATAATTTAAATTTCAAACCTTGATTGGCTTTTATATGAAATACATCACCACTATTCCTAGTGGAGGTTATTTGTATGTTTTTTATATATTCCATTCAATAATGGTTTTTGTGTGAACTAATGGTTTTGATGCCTTTATTACATTTAACATTAAATGGAATTTATTAGTATGAATGAAAAAAACAATATACTCATTGACTCATTGGTCAATGAGGGAACATCCGCTGTGGGTTCTTCAGCTGAAGAGATTTTATTGAAGTTGCTATATCAGCTAATCATCATATTTATAGTTACACGAATATTTGTTTGGATTAGCCGTTCTTTTTTAGGGCAAACGACAGTTGCAGGAGAGATATTAGCCGGTCTGGCTTTAGGGCCAAGCGTGGCAGGTGCATTATTTCCGGAATTGATGGGAGGTATTTTCCCAAAAGAAAGCTCAACTATTTTTATCGGAATTGCCCAGATTGGACTTATTTTACTAATGTTTGAAATAGGACTTGAATTTGAATTTGGAGAGAAGCTAAAGAAAAGTCGATTTTCGGTTGCTGTAATAAGTATGGCGGGTATTTTTTTGCCCTTTACGGTCGGTTTTTTTTCTGCTGAATGGATATGGAACTCAATTATAACACCTCGTCCAGATAAAATAGCGTTCCAATTATTTTTTGCTTTAGCACTATCGATTACGGCTATTCCTGTATTGGGAAGAATTTTTATGGAACTGGGGCTGGCTCATACGCGAACAGCAGCCTTAATAATCGGTGCTGCTGCAATTGATGATATAATCGGCTGGATATTGTTGGGTGCTATATTGACACTCTTTATTTCCGATTATCAGTTTGATCAATTCATGTTTAACATGTTTGGCATAGTTATTTATATCATATTGGTATTTTTAATTGTCAGGCCACTTCTGCGTAGTTGGCTGTCTTCGAGGTTAAAAAAAGAAAAACGGCTCAGCCATCCTGTTATGGCGTACATAATTATTGTTCTGTTTTTATCGGCTTTAGTAACGAGTTATCTGGGAGTCTTCGCCCTAATCGGTAGTTTTGCTATTGGTATTGTGTTACATGACAACAGAGAGTTTGTTGTACGCTGGAAAGAAAGCATTGGCAGTCTGGTACATGTATTTTTTCTCCCGATATTTTTTACGTACACAGGGCTTCGTACAGACATAGGTAGTTTGAGCGGCTCCGACGAATGGATGATATGTATATTCATCTGTTTAGTAGCATTTGTGACAAAGTTTGGGGGAACCTATATTGCAAGTAGGCTATTAGGTGAAAATCGTCGTATTGCTGCAACTATTGGTATTTCAATGAACACAAGAGCCCTAATGGAACTTATTGTTCTAAATATTGGTTATGATTTAGGTATCTTGCCACCTAATATTTTTACTATGCTAGTAATTATGGCGATTTTAAGTACTTTTATTACAACACCTTTGATCCGCTGGTTAATGAGTAGCAAAAAGTTACCTAGTTCTGAAATACGTTGACATTTATTAACACCTGATGATGCATTTCATCAGGCGTTTTTATTGTATATAAAATTCCCCCTGAGAAAAATGTAGTGGTATAAGGATCTCGGACACCTCAAAAGCCGGTCATGCTTCCAATAGTTAGATCTCTTATGAAATATAGTATTCACGCTCAATGAACGTCCCGACCACTTTGTCATGCATCTCTTCGGATTTGGAATAACCTATTGTTTT